>DASXGT010000227.1:0-22270 GCA_036488895.1 Bryobacteraceae bacterium
GACGTAGAAGGTTCCTGCGCTTGACGTTGGGAAAACCGAGTCGTCCGGGTTTCCGTTTACTCCTTGCAGTGGCAGATAACTTTCGCTTTGATTTGCCGCGCCAGGATTGTGAATCCATACCATCGTTTGATCGGCTTCGCCAGTAAGTACGAGATCGCCATTCGGCGCGAGTATCAAAGAATCTGGATCCGTGATGGTCGTGGAGCCTTGCTTCCCGGTCGCCATATTGGTCCCGTTAATCGCGGAATTCACGATCGGGGAAACTTGCAGCGGCGATGACACTGGCGACGACAGCTTCAACACCGTCGGGTCGTTTCCAGTGGCAGGATTTGTTTCACTAAGGAAGGTTTGGCTGCCGCGAAAAGCGATGTCGTCGAATCCTCTGCCTACGGCGTTATTATTCGCGGTGTATGAGGAGCCCCAAGTTAGGGAGGTAACCGCCTTTGTATTGGGATTTATCAGTGTCGTAGTGGCATTTGCGTCGTTGTTCTGTAGCGCCCAGACGGTTCCATCAAGAGCTACTCTTAAACCATCGACATTTCCCGTGATGGTCCATTTATTTGTCACCGAACCACTAAGTGAATACTGGACTACCGTGCTGGAGCCACTGCTGCCGTCCGACGCGGCGCCGTTGGTATAAGCGATCCAAAGTGAATTGTCTCCAAAGCTCACTGAATCCGGCTGTGTAGCACCTATTGTGGAGCCAGTCGCGAACGTCGAGATTGAAAAAGAGTCTGCCGTCATCAAGGCAGGTGTCGTACTTATTAATAAGAATCCAAGTAATGCAAGACGGTATTTGTACATATATCTCCTTTCAGATTGTCGGTTCCCTTATCGCACGATGTAAGCGTGTTGGTGTGAAGTTAAAAAACGGGTCACTGTTAGCTTTGGAGTTATTGTGGCAGTGAAATCTTAAGAATGCATGAAGCGCAACATCTAGTTGTGTGGGCTGAGTACGAACGCAAATTGTGACGAGGCGAAACGCACAAAATGCATTTCGCCGCTGCATTCATCTATAGTTCATTTTCTATTAATCAATCTGCAATATTATTTGTGGAGGGGATGGACCGCCGTCCGAACCGTTTGAATTCCCTCTGGAGTATGCGTTCAGCTTCATTCGTCTTTCGAGACCCGAACCTGGGGAACAGCGTTTGCTGCCAGTGGGATGAAACCCTACTTAACAAGCACGACGATGATAAGTTCCGAGTGGCGAGATCAGATCACAATTATAAATGCTTTTGTGATCTCTTAATCACGAAGTGAGGGAACGGCGAAGTTCCTGTCCTCCGCTTCGCCGTTGAACTCAGTCCGTGTGGTTACCCGAAGTTACTCGAGCAGTCTTGATTTCAACGCCATCACGTCAGCATCGCTTAGATGCAGCGCTTTCCGCCAATATTGATCAAAGTTCCCATAACGCTGGTCGATCGCTTTAAATACCGCCTCAACGTAACGCGGTTGCAGTTGGATAATCTCTGTGAAGACACGGGCCTGTTCTCGATCCGTCAGACCTGGGGGAACAAACGCGGCGCCAGTGTGTTCGTTCAGATACTTCGTCGAAAGAACAAAATCCTCGACAATGGTTTGGTCAGGAACACTTAAGATGTGGAGCAGCAACGCGGCTGTGATCCCCGTACGGTCGCGGCCGCGCATTCTGGTTTTTTCCACGGCTGTCGAGAGCGCTCCCGCGTTCTCTCCGGATGGGCGCAGGTTTGCGTTCGTGTCGAGCCGGTCGGGGATGCTGGAAGTTTGGATCTCGGGAATCGACGATTTGATGCCGCGGCGCATAACGTCACTCGGCGATGCAAAAGTGATCGGTACGCTTTCCTGGACGCCCGACGGCTTATCAGTCGTCTATTCTGCGCGCAGGCAGGGAAGAGACGGAGCATGGCAAACCAATATCGCGAGCGGCGTGACCACCCTGCTTCGCCAAGCCGACACCTATTCCCGTTGGCCGCAATTTTCCGCTGATGGAAGTTCGCTCTTCTTCGTTTCGAACGCCGAACATGTGTTCCGTCTCTGGCGCCAGACGGGAGACCGGCCGGAGACCGGCGCGCCGCTTTTTCCGGAACTGGTCAGATCGTTCCGTATGTCGGATGACCGGCGGTCGCTCTATTTTCTCCGCAGAGGAACGCAAACAGCGCTGATGCATGTGGATGCGTCGACAAATAGGGCAATTCCCGTTTACGTATTTCCAAAAACTTCGACTGAGATCAACGCTGCTTCAACACTGAATGCGCTACGCATAAAAAGACGCAGTCCCAGATCGCGGGCGCTCGGGCGCAATATGACTCCCGGAATAGCTGTGACAATGGAGCTATGCGGAAGCGAGTTGTAGGTTCGAACGGCTCCGACGCAGGCGATAAATTGGACCACGGACGCCTTGATCTCAAGAGTATTCGGCTTGCATTCGTCGCCGCACTCCAGCACCTTGCACCCAAACAACGTGCGGTCTTGTTACTGATGGAGGTTAGGACCTGCGTCCGCCATTCAACTTGTGGACGAGCAGGGCTTACCGGATAATCGTGAGCGGCAACGCTGAGGCCTTTTCGGCGCCATGAAGATGCGTCGCTTCTTGACCGGAGCTGCTCGACGCTTGCTTCACCGTTATTGAAAAAATTCCGGTGAATACTTCTTGCCCTTCGTTGACTCATGGAAAAATTGCATGACCGACGGGGGCGCCGGGCGTTGCGGATGGTATTCCAGCACAGCGCCTTGTTTCAGCAGCGTCTCGGAGAGCTCATGTGTATTCACCGCCTGAACAGCCTTGCCTTCTTTAATGCTTATAGCCGCCGCCACGCCAGCCGCCTCACCCAAGATCATGTACTGCGGTTCCATGCGAACGGAAGAATAGGCGACATGGCTCGCGGAAAAGCAAACCGGAACCAGTAAATTTGTGGCGTCTTTCGGCTTGGGCAACATCACCCGGTAAGGGATCTGGTACGGCTTCACGGCCACCTGCATGTCGCCCTCATTCTCAACGTCGCCATTCGCGGTGACCACGCGTTGAATGTTATGGGAATCGCTGTTATAGGAACCCATGCCGATCGCATCCGGCTTGGTCAATTCCGTCTGTAGATCTTTCTGCGTCATGACGAAATCCCCCACCATCCGGCGCGCCTCGCGGATGTAAAGTTGATGCGGCCAATGATTCAGATCGGTGAACTCATCTTTCGGAAATCCCCAGGCGTTCATGTCGTCGCGCAATTGCTTGGGCACCCGCGGATCATGCCCCATAAAGTAGAAAAAACCTTGCGTGTAACGGATATGCTCATCCCAAATCCGCTTTTTCTCGGCGTAGCTGCCATCGGGATAATTCCAACTATGGCCAATGAAATCGGTTGAAAATGGTCCGTTGTTATTAAAATCGGCCTTGCCGTTGGGAATCCGCGCAATCAACATGAATTCGGGCAACTCCGGCGTTTGCCCGGTCTTCTTGATCTTGGCGGCAATCAGCCGTGCCAGCAACTCATAACGCTTCGGATCGTAATTCGCCGGCTTCAGAAACGGCAGTCGATTGGCCGGGTTGTCCGTCAAAATCATGCGGAAGTTGTACGATTGCACTCTCTTGTCCGCCGCGCCGACCTCTCCTTTGGGAAGAGACGAAATCTCCGGCAACAAATGATGGGCATCATCGTAGCCGTTGACGGGAACTAAGAACTGGTGTTTCGGAGTATGGTCGCGCACGCCCGCTAAACTTTCTCCGTACTGCGCGCTCGATTCTCTGCCCCAGGTGTAGCTCACGCCCGCTTGCGCCATCAGGTCACCCTCATAGCTGCAATCGGCAAATATTTTGGCTGAATAGACGCTGCCGTTTTCCGTGGTTAGGGAAACCACCTTGCCGCCGGCTTTGGAAACGCCATTGTGCTCGCGCAAGCGATGATGCAGCAGCACTTCCACCTTCGCGTCCCGCAGCATTTCAACAAACACTTGCTCGCCCACATGCGGCTCGTAATACCAGGCCAAGCCTTGCGCATAGCGGGCCAAGTCGTACTTTTCCCCCACCCGCCAATAGAATTCCAGAGGATAGCCGCCGATTACATCCTTCTTGCCGAAGTCCGTGCGCGAAAGGCCGCCGGTTGCCATGCCGCCCAAATGGCTGCCCGGCTCCAGTAACGTAACCTTAAGACCTTCGCGAGCAGCCGATACGGCGGTGATAATTCCACCCGCTGTCCCGCCATAGACAACTAAGTCGCGCTCGGCCTGACTCCACCCGGGAACCGTGCATAGGGCCGCCAGTCCAACGATAGCAAAAAAAGTACGCATAAATCAGAATGATCTTCTCTTGATTCGGATCGCCCAGGGAAGTTACCTGATGTTTCCTGAGGCGTGTTACGGTTTGTTTTTATAAGGATGCAGCGCCACGGGCCAGGCGCGCACTAAATTGCGCCCGCTCTCCTCTGCATTCACTACAACATCGAAATATTTCGGTGAACCCTTAGATTTCCACATCTGTTCCAACTGGCCAAGGCCGTTCGAACTGGTCAGCACGGAAACCAATGCCGAAGTATTCAGCGACGCCAGTATCAGCAAGTGGGTCCGGCCTCCATTCCCTGGAACCAACCCGATGATCCCGGGCCGGATTCTTCGCTCCGGAGATTCCTGCACCAAGTCGATGCGTTTCGGTTCACCTGGCGCGGGATTCCGGAATTCCACATACTCTTCGTGCGGGCCAAGCCGGAAGCTGAGTCGATCCAGATAGGATTTCAGCGGGGTCAAAGTACCCCAGGTACCCACGGCAATTGCGTTTTCGCGGTCAAGCGCCTCTAGTGGGGCGTCGACGCTGCTGGTCAGGGTTGTCTGGCGGCTAAATTGGTCGAGGTAACGCACCAGATGTACGGCCGCAAAGGTGTCTGACGTTACGGTGTAGTTTTCCGCCAATACGGGTTGGCCTAAACTCTTCGTAAGCACCCGGTATTGTTCCGAATTTTCGCCATTCGCGAACGCGTTCACGCCGGTGTCACGCAACATAACGGTTGCCCTATCGGAGCCGCCAAGCTTCTTAAAGGAGAAGAAGACCGGCGTAGGCAGCACCAGCCGCGTTGGACTGCCGCTCGAAAAATAATTTTCCCAAAACCAGGGCAGCGGTTCCAACGCGGCGCGGCCTTCCACGTTACGCGTCCTCAAAAGAAGTATGCCTTCCAGTACGCAACATAACAGCAGCACGGCGGAACAAACAGCGAAGAAGTGAGCTCTACGCGGCTGTTGCGCCGCGACCTCGACGGGAGGTTCGCGCGTAACGGCCTCAAGCGCCCGGTCCATTGTAACCTGGTGCGTCCCCAACGGAATGGTCACGCGGTAGGCGGAAGCGGCACCCTCTTTTTCGTAAAACTTCTCCAGCCGTTGGCGCAAACGGGATACTTGTACCCGGACCGTAGCATCCGTCCGCGCATCGAACGCAGGACTCCGGGCCAGGGCCTCAGTTGCCACCGCATACTCACTGATGGCGGTGTCCCGGTTTTGCCATAAATAGGTCAGCAGGGCCCGCAACGCAGGCGCCTTCGCGAAAGTCTGGCTATCGAGAACCTGTTTGACGCTTTCCGGCAATGCGCTCGACTCTTGCGTCGCAGAGTGGAGCAACATAGCTTCCCTCCCGTTTCTGATTTGCTTAATTATACGCGCGGGGTGATCTGGCTCCCGGCAAGTGATTGACTTTTATACGTAACATGCCGTAACAAACGCCTAGAAACTTGGCGTGCCTGGCATTACGGCTCAATATACCTTGCAAGGAGTATCAACGTGGGACGCAAAAGACTTCAGCGGTTCATTCAATTGGCAGTGATTTCTCTGGCCTGCTCCAGTAGCCTTTGGGCGCAGGCAGTGGATGCTCAAATCACCGGGGTCGTCAAAGATGCGAGCGGCGCGGTCGTTCCAGGAGCACAGTTGGTTGCCACTAACATCGAAAAAAATACGACCTTTTCGACCACCAGTAACTCGGAGGGTATCTATCGATTCCCGTCTCTACCGCCAGCATCCTATCGCGTGCAATGTACACTGCCCGGTTTCAAGCGGTTTGAACAGGTTCCGGTCACCATACAGGTCGCCCAGATTTACGAACTAAACGTCAACCTCGTTCCCGGCCAAGTCTCCGAGCAAATGACAATCACCGCCGCTCCGCCGCCGCTGGACACCGAAACCGCGACTTTGGGGCAGGTCGTGACCACGCGCAGCATCGAAAGTCTACCGCTGAATATTCGCGATCCGCTTGCGCTGGTTGCTCTGACGCCAGGGGTAATCCTTGGACCGAATTTCGGTAACGGAGGCGGTAACGACGTCGGCCGCAACTTCTTTAAGTCGGACTTCAACGTGGGGGGCGGCCGGTCGGGTTCCCAGGAGATTCTGATCGACGGAGCCCCTGATACAACGCCCGATATTAACCGCGGCGTTATCGACCCACCGGTGGATTCGGTTCAGGAATTCAAGGTGCAAGCGCAGACTTTTGACGCTCAGTTCGGACGCACATCGGGCGGCATAGTCAATATGGTGACGAAGTCCGGCACCGGTCAATACCACGGCGTCGCCTATGACTTCGAGCGGCATAGCATTTTGGATGCGAACAACTGGTTCAATAACAGCAGCAACAGAGGTCTTCCGTCTTTCCAACGCCACCAATTCGGCGGCAATGTGGGTGGACCGATTCTGAAGGGCAAGTGGTTCGCTTTCGGCGATTATGAAGGCCTCCGCCAAGGATATCCGCAGACCTCCATCAGCACCGTGCCGTCGGCGCTACAGCGAGCCGGTGATTTTTCCCAAACCACCACCAGCGCGGGCGGATTAATCAGCATTTACGATCCTTCCAGCGTGGTTACGCTTCCGAACGGAACCAAGCAACGTTCGGTTTTTGCCGGAAATGCCATTCCCATTAGCCAGATCAATCCGGTCTCCGCAGCCGTATTGCAGTTCTATCCGGCGCCTAATCTTCCCGGCAGCGCGGGGACAGGGCAGAACAACTATTTCTACTCTGCGAACTCGACGCTGCAGAGTAACAAGTATGACCTCCGCACCGATGCCAACTTTACCGATAACACGCGAATGTTTGTACGATTTTCGCGGCAAGAAGATGTCCGCCAAGTTCCGGGAACCCTGCCTCTACCGGCCGGCGGCGGGCGCAACACATCAGATCACTACACACAGGCTGTCGCCGGACTCACGCATGTCTTTACGCCAAGCATCGTCGGTACGGTGCAGACTTCTTTTACCCGTGCATTAGCTTTTCAATACGGCACGTCGCTCGGATTTGATTTGAACAAACTCAATTTCCCAACCGCCTTCGTTTCCGCGATAACGCCGGTTTTCCCGGTTTTCAACATAAGCGATATCACTGGCACGGCAAACGGCGGTGACTCGTTTACGCAATACCAGCCGAGGAACGTTTGGACCACATCGGGAAGCATCTTATGGCAGCACAGCAAACACAGCCTGAAGTTTGGCGCGGATTGGCGCATCCTCGATTTCAATGAAGGCCAGAATAGCTCCGCCTCGGGCACTTTCGGCTTCACGCGCGCTTTCACGCAGGGTCCAAACGCGTCGCAAGCTAGCGCCAACAGCGGCTACGGCGTGGCTTCTTTTCTCTTGGGCGACGCCTCCAGCGGCAGCATCACTTCGATTATGCCCATCTCCACGCAGGGGCTTTATTATGCCACCTACGTGCAAGACGACTGGAAAGTCTCCAATCGCCTGACCATCAATCTTGGGTTGCGCTGGGAACTTGGTATCGGCGACCGGGAAAAATACAACCGGCTAGCCTACTTTGATCCAACCATTCCTAATTCGTTGGGTCCGGCTGCCGGTTTACCCCAGTTGAGCGGCGCCCTGCAATGGGTAGGCGGGCAAAATTCCCGCAATCAGCAAGCCACGGATTATCTCAACTTCAACCCACGCGTGGGTCTGGCGTACCGCTTAGACGATAAGACCGTGCTGCGGGCTGGTTATGGCATCTTCTTCCTGCCTCGCAATATTCAAGGCAATGGAGCCGGCGCCGTGGAAGCGGTGCGCACCACAAATATGGTGAACTCCCTCGACAACAACATCACTCCCTACAACTCCATCTCAAATCCCTATCCGCAAGGTATTCTACCCGCGTTGAACGATCGCGACCCGCTCGCCAACGTTGGCTCAACGATTGCCGCCCCCATGTACGGCTTCCGCAACGGCTATACGCAAACCTGGAGTTTGGGATTGCAACGCCAGATCCCCTGGGGGTTGATTCTCGACGCGCATTATTGGGGCAGCAAGAGCACGCGCTTGCCGGTCACCTGGAACATCGATCAACTTCCCGATCAATACCTGGCGTTGGGATCGCATTTGACGGACTCTGTGGCGAATCCGTTTTATGGATTAATCGGCAGCGGTACTTTGGCCGCCAAGACCACTTCCAGACAGCAATTGCTGCAGCCCTATCCGCAGTACACCGGTATCTCGCAAGTCTTAGTGCCCGCCGGAAATTCAGATTATGAAGCCGTTACGATCCAAGCCGAAAAACGGCTTTCCAATAGCGTTACATTCCTCGCGGCCTACACGCGCTCGAAAGCGATCGACGACGTGCGCACCCCGTACGATCAATACAATCGCCAATGGGAAAAGGGCTTGTCTTCTTTTGACGCGCCCAATCAATTCCGGTTGAGCGCTGTTTGGAATCTCCCCTACGGCCACGGGCGCGCCTTCGGCGCCAATGCCAACCGCGTGATGAACCTCTTACTGGGTGGTTGGAATCTGAACGGCATCGCCACGGTTCAAAGCGGCTTTCCCGTTTCCATCAGCCGCAATGCCAATGTAAATTACGGACAAAACGTGGCTCTCAGCAACCCCACCTTGGCGCAGTGGTTCAACACATCCGCATTTACCGTCGCACCCACCTACACCTACGGCGACGTCGGTCCGGTGCTTACCGGCGTCCGGACCGACGCAGTCAAGAACATCGACGCGGTGTTGGTGAAGACATTCAGCGCGAAGATCGGCGATCACGGCATTACCACTCAGTTCCGCTCGGAATTCTACAATCTGTTCAACCACCCGCAATTCGCCGCGCCAAACGGAACGATTACCTCTCAGTCGTTTGGCCAAGTAACATCGCAGGCCAACAGCTCCCGAGACATACAATTCGGGTTGAAGGTAAGTTTCTAGGGCGGCTCAAGCGCCACCGCGGCTAGAACCGGAACCGAAGCGAGCCCTGCATCACTCTGGGGGGACGCGTCGCATTCACTACGCCGAAATCAGCATTGGTCTGAACACCAGCCGGCGTAAATAAAGCTGCGGCATCAACACCGCTGAATTGAGCGTGATTGAAAATATTATAGAATTCCCAGCGGAACGTGAAGATTCTCTTTTCATTTCCTAAGTGAAAATTCCGGAAAACCGTCAAGTCGAAATTGATGGTCCCAGGTCCCCGTATAGGAGTCCTCGAAGCGTCTCCGGGCTGCCCAATTCCCATCAATTGCACGCACGAGGTGTTGAAGAACCGCGTGACACTGCGAGAGCCGTAGGGAAGATTCGGATTGCAACTCAAGTTCACCCGCTGAGGGTCGCCGCCGCCTGACGTATTCTCGCCGTTGGTCGTTGAAAAGGTAATTGGAACCGGGAACCCACTGGCAAACGTGGTAACGCCGGAAACTTGCCAGTTGGCGGCAAGCGCCTTGACCGCGCGGTTAGAGTTCCAGCTTTGGGCAATCGGGATGTCGTAGGTGTAGTGCAACGAGAAGACATGGGTCTGATCGTAACCGGCCAGAGAGTAATTCCTGCGCGCCGAGAAATAGGTCGGAGTGCCAATCACCTGATCGGTGTCGGCAAAATCCATGGCCTTGGAATAGGTATAGGCAATGCCAAACAAAAGGCCATGGCTAAGCCGGTGGTTTGCCGTCACCTGCAGGCCGTTGTAATTGGAAGAGCTGCTCGGTGTAAAGTAAGTGACCGATCCGTATCCGCGGATAGGGGCAAGTAAGTTAGTAACATAAGGTGTTTTACCGCCAGCCACCGTCGGATCAATGCTTTGTGGCAGAAACTGCGTGCCCATGGGCAGCAAATTGAGGTTTAGTTCGTTCCATAGATGCCTGCCATAGGTGCCGACCCATCTTGCTTCTATGATTGTTCCCTTCCCTATATCGCGCTGGATGCCAAACGATGCGTTCATGTTATAGGGCGTGATGGCCTTCTGATCCATGGCGATGGTGCCGCCCGGCGTGACGAAAGAACCGGCAGTCAGGAAACTACCGACATTGCCGTTATACACCGCTGAGGTGAGCTGGTTCGGGGGAGCCGATGTGAACGAGAAGCCAATATTTCCGTCAGTCAGCGTTTGATAGAACATGCCGAAGCCTCCGCGGATAGATGTCTTACCGTCTCCAAAGGGGTCATACGCGAAGCCAACACGTGGGGCGGGCCGCGGAGGAGATTGATTGATCCAACCACGTGGACCAACATGACTTGACGCCAGAACAGCGCCCGAGGAGAAGCTGCCGGTGCCAGGCACAAAGTTGCCGATCGCCGCCGCGGATACCGCTTGCCCGGTGATTGCGTCATATCCGACGCGGACGCCGTTGACAATCGCGGGCGTATAGAGGCGCGCCATGTTTGCGGCATTGTATTGAGAAAGATTCAATGCGGCAGCATCCCATCCTCCACTGGTGTCCTGATACCACGGCGTGTAATAAGTGATTCGGATACCTAGATCCAGTGTTAACTTCTTTGTTACGCGCCAGGTGTCTTGCGCATAGTTGTCCCAATCATAAGCTCGGGTCTCTACAGCAATATGATTATTTGATTCTGTGTAGTTATTGAAATTCCCTAGAATCATGTTGGCGTAAGGATTTGCGCTGTTCTCAGGATTGGTGGCATTGGCTCCGAAATCGAGACTACCGCCGAAATTGCCTCTGGGGCCTTCAAACTCGCGGCCCCTGTGCCAGTAGGTACCTATTTTGAACGTGTGCTTGCCGTGAATGACGGAAAGCGTTTCTGAAAAGTCGAAAGTGGTGTCGGCGCCTGTCTCTGGAAAACGGCTGTCGTAGGTCAGATTAGGCGCGTCCGGCACGCCGGATAACGACGTGATTTGTGGAATCACGTTATACGGATTGTTGTTCGGGTAAACTTGACCTGCCGTAAATCCAACCCCTGTCCGGGTTCCCACCGCGTTAAATTGCGACCAGGAAACTGGAGGGGCGTTCTCCGTGCTGTGGCGGACAGCCCCCAGAATTTCGTTCACCACGTTCGGGCTGAAGATATGGGTTTCATGCGCGGAAATAGAGCTGTCTGTAAACGCATACTTCCCGTAGAACCAGGGCCAACTCGGAGCGCTAACCGCGCCGGTGTTCCACGCCTGTGTATCGGAATGGTAGGAAACTCCTCTGACAAAGATGGAATCCTTCGTGCTGATGGGCGAGTCAATGCGAAACACATTGCTGATTTTCGGTATGGAGTAATCGCCCTGGAAAGCATAGTTATAGGCTCCTTTCGTCACGGCCTGGTTGAGCTGATTTGGCAGCGGAAAGATATTCATCAATGCCTGCGTACTCGAGTTAATACGGGTTGCCGGAATGATGCCACCGGGGAAGGCCGCGCCGGTTGACGGATCAATCGGCTTGGTGGCCGATTGCGAGAAATTGCCTTGCCGCTCCAGGGCAGTAGGCATCGTGTAGTACACAAAGGGCGCCGGGAACTTGGCATGGGTGTCGTCGAAAGAGTAAAAGAAAAACAGTTTATTCTTCATGTGCGGCAAAGGAACCGGCCCGCCGATTGAGGCGCCAAGTGTGTTGAACTGATAAGCCGGTTTGGGAAGACCGGCGCGGTTCAGCAGAAAATCATTGGCATTGAATATTTGGTTCCTCACATACCAATACGCCGTTCCGTGATATTCATTGGTGCCCGACTTGGTGATGATCGATAGAATAGAGCCTGCATTCCTGCCGTATTCGGCCTGGTAATTGTTCAGCAGAATGTTCACTTCGGCAATGGCGTCCATGTTGATCGAGCTAGACAAGGAGGAAGCCGTGCCCTGGTCGTTCCCGGCTACGCCGTCAATCGTAAAATCTAAGGCCCCGTTCCGCGCACCTGAAATATTTGGAGCAGTCACTCCTGGAGGGCCACCGGCTCCTCCTAGCGCTTCTGTTTGGCTGGTTTGACTGACACCCGGCAATAGGCGGAGCATATCCACGACGTCGCGGCCGCGCTCTGCAATCATCGACATTTCGGTATTCGTCAGGGTTGCGGAGTTTGTATATGTCGCTGTCTCCACTTGAGCGGCCTGTGCCTGGACCTCCACAGTCTGATTCACCGATCCGACGGTGAGTTGAATCGACCCCAAGGAAAGTTCCTGGTTAGCGATCAGCGAGTCACCGGCTCGTTGAAACGTCTGAAACCCAGTCTTTTCCACCCTCGTGGTGTATGTACCGGCTTGCAGAGAAGGGACCGTGAAGATTCCGGAGTTATTCGTGACTGTCGTTCTCGTGGCTTTCGTAGCGAGATCGGTGACGGTGACGGTGGCGCCGGGAATGGAACTGCCGCCCGGGTCAACTACCACTCCGCTGATCGTTCCAGTTGTGATTTGCGCCCGCATCACGATTGCAAAGGCTAAGCAAACCAATATAGAGACTATGCGGCCGGCCAAATCCACACGTGGCATGAGACCCCATTCTGTTCCCTAATGAACTCTGTCTTACTACTGATTCGTGAGACAACTATACTCACTCTTAAGCAGCTGTTCAAGCGGTTTGTCGTGTGATTAAGGTAGTGGATTTTTGTGTAACAGTTACAAGTGTGGAGGCTAAAGATTAACGTGAAAAAATATTTGCTCGTTTGGTGCGTGGCTTTGCTGGCAACAGCATCCACCGCGCAATCGGCTGATAAGATCCGGGTCTTAATACTTACCGGTAATTCAGACTGGTCACACCCTTGGGAAGGGACCGCGCCTTTCATGCAGGGAATTCTGAACAACACGGGACGGTTTGACGCAAAGCTGGAAGAAGAGGTCAACGGAATCACGGCCGCGACACTTGCGAACTATGATGTTCTTCTCGACTATTACTACGGGCCTCGCTTCAATACCGTCACCGAACAAGCTATCGAAGATTTTATCCGCCAGGGGAAAGGCATGGTTGGCGTTCACGGAGTCACCTACGGCCCCTTCTTTGGCCAGGCGGGAGGAAGTGCGACTGAACCAAGAAGGCTGGAAGGCGAACCTTGGGCCGCATTCTCAGACATGCTGGGCATGACTTGGAAACTCGAAAACATCGGCCACGCCAGAAGACATATATTTACCGTTCAATGGGTGGATGACGACAACCCCATCAGCAAAGGTCTGCCGCCCACCTTCGTAGCTAACGACGAACTCTATCACAAAATAGATCTCAAGCCGAATGCCCATGTGATTGCGACCGCTTATGACGATCCATCCATTAAAGGCGGGACGGGCAAACACGAGCCGGCCATCTGGACGGTGCCTTTCGGCAAAGGCAGAGTGGTGATGATCGTTCTGGGGCATGATCTACTGGCCATGAGCCAGCCGGGTTTCATGGACGCGCTGGCACGGTCAACGGAATGGGCCGCCACTGATAAGGTGGCGCCAAATGAACTTTCTCATTCTCCGGCTACCAGCATGCCCGGCGCCACGCCCGCGAAGTGACGAGTATAGTAGCTATCACGGATCATGCGTGAAAGTTGTTCATAAGGGAAAGATGCTTAAGCTTGCAAAGGCGCTGCTGGCGGGTGTGGTGCTCATGGCGACAGCCGGAGACGCTCAGCCGGTCCCTGATAAGACTGTTATTCAACACGGCGGAGAGTTGTTTGGCGCTAGCTGCGGTTTTTGCCATGGCGCGCAAGCGGCCGGTACTGAACAGGCGCCCAGCCTGGTTCGCAGTCCGCTAGTGCATGCGGATGTGAATGGGGATCAATTAGGCCCGATGATTAAGGCAGGCAGGCCTGGCCTGGGAATGCCTTCGTTCGCCTCGCTCGCGCCGCAAGACCTTTCGGCCATCATCGCTTTTTTGCATTTTCGAGCTTCTGAAGCCAGAGGACGGAAGATGCCCGATGTTTCGCAGCTTTTAGGTAATGAAAAAGCCGGCGTCACTTTTTTCAACACCACGGGCGGCTGCACTCAATGTCACTCGGCAACCGGCGACCTCAAAACTATCGGAACAAAGTACGCGCCACTCGCGCTCACGTTTGCCTTCCTGACGCCGCCCTCCCAGCCTATCGGCATCAAGGTCACCTTGGACTCAGGCAAAACGTATTCCGGGATGCTGAAATACGAGGATGAATTCGTAGTGTCGATGGTCGAAGCGGCTGGTGAGTATCATACCTGGCCGCGCGAACAACTCCGGTCTGTAAAGTTGATCGACCCGTTAGCCGCGCATAGGGAACTGCTGGCGAAATATACGGATGCAGACATTCACAATCTGTTGGCTTACCTGGTGACGTTGAAATGATCTTCAGTTTCAAACTCGTTCTCTCTGTCTGCGGAGCGGCATGCCTGGCTTTACCAGTCGCAGCGTTGCAGCCGCCTGAGTTTGAGAATCCACCGGCCGATAGCTGGCCTAGCTATAACGGCGATTACTCCGGACAGCGGCACAGTCCCATCACGCAAGTAAACGAATCGAATGTCAATTCGCTGGGTCTGGTTTGGACTCACAGAGTGGATTTCGGAAACGTTTCTTACGCTCAACAGGCCAGCGAGGGCCGCCGTATTAAGAGCACGCCGCTCTTGAAAAATGGCGTTCTTTATCTTTCGATCACTGACCATGTCTGGGCGGTTGACGCACGCTCCGGCCGCGAATTGTGGCATTGGCAGTGGCCGAACAACAAGGCCATTCACGTGGGAAACCGCGGCCTGGGCATGTATGGCGACTGGCTGTACTATATGACGCCGGATGATTATCTGGTTTGCCTGAACGCAAGCAACGGCACGGAACGCTGGAAAGTGCAGATCGCCGATGTCAATAAGGACTTTTTTTCGGCCATCGCGCCGCTGGTGATCGGGAATCATGTCATCGTTGCGCCCGGTAACAACGACGATATTCGCGCTTATCTGGAATCGCGCGACCCCGAAACAGGCGCATTGCAGTGGCGCTGGTGGGTAGATCCCGAGCCTGGCCAACCGGGTTCAGAGACTTGGTCCGATCCGGAAACGATGTCAAAAGGCGGCGGCTTCCCATGGCTAAGCGGCACGTACGACAAAGAACTGAATCTTTACTATTTCGGCACCGGCAACGGCGTACCGGAGCACCGGGTTCCTCATCCGACGCCAACCGGAGACAGTCTTTATACCGCCTGCATCGTGGCCCTTCATCTGGATACCGGAAAACTGGCGTGGGCTTTTCAAGCGACGCCGCATGACACCCACGATTACGATGCGGCCCAAACGCCGATCCTATTCGATGCCGAATTTAAAGGACAGAAGCGCAAGCTATTGGCGCAGGTATCGCGCAATGGATATTATTTTCTGCTGGATCGCGTGACCGGCGAACATCTGGTGACCACCAAATACATGCCGGATACGAATTGGGCGAAAGGCATTGACCCGCAGGGCCGGCCTATTCCCGACTACAGCAAAGACGCCAGCCCCGCAGGCGCGCTGGTGTCGCCGTATCCCATCGGCGCCACAAATTGGTGGGCGCCGGCCTTCGATCCGAAGTATGGTTTCATTTTCGTCAACGCGGCGCGCACCTGGGCCTACTTCACAACCGCCGGGTTCGGCCATTTCAATTCGCCTCCGCAATACGTGCTGCAGGCCATCGATTATCGAACGGGCAAAGTGGCCTGGAGCCATGAATTGGGCGATAAAAGCGGCGTGCTGATCTCCGGCCTGTTGTCCACCGCCGGCAATCTGGTGTTTGGCGGCGATTCCAAGGGAAATTTTATGGCGCTGGATCCGGGCTCGGGCAAGACGCTCTGGCACGTGAACCTGGACCAGTTTGTGACGAATGCTCCCATGACTTACGTCCTGGATGGCCGCCAATATATTCTGGTAGCCGCCAACGACCAGCTTTATGCGTTTGCTCTACCGCACTAAACTCGCGCAGGCCGGCCCAAAGAGGTACTCATTGTTCAGATCGCATCCTACTCGCTCAGCATCATTTTTTGCTTGCTTATCGCTCGCGCTTTTCTCGGTGGTTTTTTTGGCAAGCGCGCGTCAGGCCGCCCAACCGGCGCCACGGAATAGACCGCCAAACGATCCCTGGCCTGGGAAGAAAAAATTGCTGGCCATTGCCGATCCCGAAGAATGGTATTCCTCCAGCGGCTACCATCATGACTCTGCCTGGCACACGCTGGCCACGATTGAGCGCCTGGGCCGTGAATCCGGCCAATGGATCACGGTGATCCGGACCGATATGCGCTTGCTGACCAAGGAGAAGATAGGGGGCGTCAACGTCAGGAATTTAGATTATTTCGACGCGATCTTCTATATGGGCGAAGGGCCTTGGAACATAACGGACCGGCAAAAAGCCGATCTGTTGTCGTTCGTGCATGACGATGGAAAAGGGTTTGTGGCGGGCCATGCCGGTAATGGCGGCCATCTGCTGCTTTGGCCCGAATATGCCCGGATGATTGGCGGAAATCTGGTGGGCGAGTTTCCCAGCGCCGCGATGCCGATCATTCTGGAAGACCCCAAATTCCCAGGCGTCGAAGGCTTCGCTCACGAATTCAAGTTCAAGGATCAATTCACGATTGTCGGTCCAAATTATTCCAGAGACGTAGATCACGTGATCATGCGGATGGACGGAACTAAATTCAACTCGACTTTCGCCGCGCTAACGCCAGAAAAAGATTTCAATCGCCCCATCAGCCGCGAACAGTATTTCGGAATATTTCAAAAGTTGGCCGCTCTGCGTACCGACGGAGACTATCCCATCGTATGGGCGAAGAATTATGGAGCCGGCCGCGTCTGGTATTCATCATTTGGGCATCTGGAAGAAACGCTGGACGATGCTCGCATCCAGAAGATGTACATCGGCGCAATCAAGTGGGCGATGGGAATAACGAATGCCGATATAACGCCGCATCCATTCCCGCATTAGATAGTGGAATGCGCGACGTCTTGCCGACAAATTCATGCGCGACATAATGAGTCGGATTCGCGGATCGGCCTTGAATGATCGATACGACAAACTCAATCAAGCCCGGGCCGTAGAGTTCCGCCCGGAAAGACACAGTACCCAGACAAGGACTGGCGGGATCGGCCACGGACTTCAGTATCTCTTCGCTGCCGCCGTGACCGACGACGGCAATCTTTTTCCCTTCCCCCGCGGTGTTGACGGCCTGCACTGCGCCCATTGCACTCTCGTCGTTAACGCCAGCAATCAGGATCTTGGCTTCAGGACGCCGTCGCAAAAAGTTCTCCACGGCCGTCTTTGAAGTCGCCGAGTCTCCGCCGCCGTCGATGTGATGAATGATTTTTTCGCCAAGCGGCCCTAGTCGCTCCTCCACCCCGCGCACGACTCCCACCAGGCGGCCCTGCACGGTTCGTCCGGCCTTCGGTGATTCCAGCAGCAACAATGATTCGGGGCGGGCCTTCCATTCCTTCATGGCGTGTTCGGCCAACGCCATGCCGGCGGAGTACCCGGCCCGGTAGTTGTCCACTCCAAAATAGGAAGTCCCATGATGCGGATTTACGATCGAAATTAAGGGAATGCCAGCCCGCGAAAAAACTTCCGCTATGACCGGCGCGGCCTGCTCATAAAGCTGGAACTCGATGGCCACGTCCACTTTGCTGGCGACAATCGCTTCGGCGTTCTCAATTGATTTTTGGGCATCGCGATCGTTGTCCCAAATCATCAGATCTATCCCGCTCTCGCTGGCGGCGCGTTGCAGGCTGCGCTCCACCTCAACCGCCAGCGCGATGCGCTTAGACAGGTTAGCGAATCCGATTTTCAGACGGCTGCGCAGCCGGTTCAGCCGGTACTTGCGGCCGCTCTGGCGCAGGTAATCTCGGGAGGTCAGGGTATGCAGAATGCGATAGGCGGTAGTATGCGCAATGCCGGTTCTTTGCACCACCTCCTCTAAGGTGAGTGATTCCGACTCCAAACCAAAACAATCGAGCAGATCAATCGTTTTGGCAACGATCGGCACCCAATATTTATCGGATTGACGGTTGATGGACGCCGCTTCGGCGCCTAGCTTCACTCGCATAGTCCAGAAACTCCTTGACTAGTTTTCGAGAGCTAGTATATTACCGTCCGATAGGCTATTACCGAAATTAGTTCGTAAGGGAACTACCGAAATGGGCGGCCCGCGTAGACAAGCAAATATATGAGTAAAGCAACCACTCGAAAGCTATTCCTGGAAGAGCCGGGCGGAAAAGGGGAAACGCTCATTTTAGTGCCTGGGCTGGGCGGGAGTGTCAACATTTGGCATCCGCAAATACAGGTGCTGAAACGCGATCACCGGCTTCTTTGTTTTGACCTGGCTGGGTCGGGTAGATCGCCCAACGCCGAAGGCATCTCCATCGCAAGTCACGTTGAAGACCTTCTTTCTGTCATTGAACAATCAGGCGAGAAGCGCGTGCATTTGGCGGGGCACTCCATGGGGACCATCGTCTGCCAGCATCTGGCGGCAAAGGCGCCCGAGCGGGTCGCCAGCATGGTGCTGATTGGAGCCTTTCCCGAACCGCCTGAGGCGGCCCGTGGCGCACTGCGGGAAAGAGCAGCGAAGGCGCGTTCGGAAGGCATGCGCGGAATTGCGGACGCCGTTTCTTCCGCAGGCACATCCGCAGACACTAAAATCAACCAGCCCACGGCCGTGGCGTTTGCCCGGGAAGTCGTGATGGCACAGAACCCTGAAGGTTATGCGCGCAACTGCGAAGCTTTGGCGGACGCAAAGGCGGCAGACCTCTCGGCCATCCGCTGTCCCGTGCTTTTGATCACGGGAGACGAAGACCGCACGGCTCCTGTCGCGGTAGCGCGAGCGCTGGCGAGCGCGATTGAAGGCGCGGAGCTGCAAATATTGGACGGCTGCGGGCATTGGGCCACGGTGGAGCGGCCCAAGCAGGTGAATTACGCCATGACCCTTTTTGCAGCCCGGAACCGGAAGAAATTGGCTTAACCGGAGAGCGTCATGCCAAGAATTTTGTTCATCAACACGGCTATCTTCGAAGGGTCCGAAGAGACTCTGAGGCCGGGCGAAGTTGCGGTGGAGGGCAATCGGATTGTGTCCGTCGCGGCACAAGGCGAGCAGTTGCCGCGAGCCGGGCGTGAAGTAATCGATTTATGCGGCGCTACCTTAATGCCCGGTCTGATCAATACGCACTCACACCTGACCTACAACAACGGTACAACCGTTGCGGAGCTCACGGCGATGCCTGTAGAAGAGCACGTTCTGTGGACCATGCATAATGCCCGGCTGGCGCTCGACATGGGATTCACGGCGGCCATCGGAGCCGCTTCCGCGAAACCCCGGCTTGATATTGTGATCCGCAATGAAATAAATGCCGGGAAGATCCCCGGCCCGCGCTTGCTGGCGGGCTCACCCGAACTGACCGTTACAGGCGGACTGGCGGACGACAACCAACTGAATCAGCAGCACCCCTCAATATCGATCATCTGCGACGGACCGCACGAGTTTCGCAAAGTCACGCGAATGCTGATTCGCGAGGGTGTCGATCTGATCAAGTTCAACAACTCCGGTGACAGCTTCTGCTTCCCTCGCATGCCCGGCTTTCACAACCCGATGACCGACGATGAGGTCAAAGCCATCGCTGAAACAGCGCAGAATGTCGGCAAGCGGCTGGCTGCTCACGCTCACGCCGATTCTTCGGTCCGACAATGCATCAAATTTGGAGTGGAATTCATTTTTCACGCCACCTTCGCGACCGACGAAACGATTGAGAAGCTTGCCATGGCGCGGCATCGGCACTATGTTTCACCGGCGATTGCCGCTCGCTACAACACCACTTACGAAGCCGCGGAATGGGGAATCACCACCGACGTGGCTGAGATGATCGGCAACAAGCGCGAACTGGAAGAGGGAATCAAGGTCATGCGGAAGATGCGCGCCGCCGGTATCAAAATACTGCCTTTCGGAGACTACGGTTTTGCGTGGCTGCCGCATGGCACCGAATCGCGCGATCTGGAGCATTTCGTCAATCTGTTTGGATTCCATCCATGGGAAGCGCTGCGCGCCGCCACTGCCTATAGTGGAGAAGCATGGGCCGGCGAAACCGGAGAAAAACTCGGCCGTGTACGCGAAGGCTATCTCGCGGATTTGATTGTGGTCGATGGAAATCCGCTTTTAGATCTTAGCCTGCTGCAGGACCGCCACGCACTGCTCGCGATTATGAAAAACGGTGTATTCCATAAGCGATATCAAGGGCGCGCGGTGGCTGAGGTTTAAGAGCGCGGGAAATTGTTTTTAAGACGGAGTACCATTTTTCCCTGGGACGGCGTATGATATTACCCAGGATCAAAAGCCTATGTATACTCGCTGGTTCCTATCAGCCTTCTTAGCCGCGGGCCTTCTTTCCGGCCAGGTCACGTACGACCGGATTCTCCACGCGGACCGTGAGCCTCAGAACTGGCTTACCTATTCCGGAGGCTATGCGGGAAATCGCTATAGCCAGCTTTCGCAGATCAACCGCGACAACGTGAAGAATCTACAAATGAAGTGGGTATACCGTCCCACCTATATGAAGACGGGGAATAACCAGTCCAAGATGGAGAACACGCCCATCGTCGTGGACGGCATCATGTACACTGGCACAGCGCTTGAAGCGGTGGCTCTGGACGCCGTCACAGGGCGCATGTTCTGGAAGCTTCCGCATCCGCTCGATCCGAAAGCCTACTACAACGCCTATGAAGTGAACAAAGGCATGGCAGTGGCCGGAGACACACTGTTCTGGGCGACGATAGATTGCCATCTTCTCGCCATTGATACTAAGACCGGGCGTGTGATCTGGGACAAGGTCATGGCGGATTGGAGAAAAGGCTACCAGTTCAACGTGGCGCCGCTGATCGTGAAAGACCTGGTGATCCTGGGGCCGGCCACTAATGAAGCGGGCGCCAATTGCTGGGTAGTGGCTTACGATGTCAAGACCGGAAAAGAGCTTTGGCGGTTCAATACCGCGCCTACTTCCGCCGATCAGCCGGAGGCCAAAACCTGGGCGGGCGATTCATGGAAACATGGTGGCGCGCCTATCTGGAATGGCGGCGCGTATGATCCGGAAACGAATCTTACCTTTTGGGGAACCGGTAACCCTAACCCTGGCTGGAACGGAGATCCCCGGCTACCCAGCGATAATCTTACTTCCACTAGCGGCGATAACCTTTATTCCAATAGCGTCATCGCCCTCGATGCAGATACTGGCAAACTGAAATGGCATTACCAGTTCACCCCGGGCGACGAATACGACTGGGATGCAACGCAGGTTCCCGTGTTGGTCAACATGGACTGGAAAGGCGAGCCGCGCAAACTAATGCTGTGGGCGAACCGTAATGGGTTCTTCTATGTGTTGGACCGGACCACGGGGAAATTCCTGCTGGGGAAAAACTTCGTAAAGCAAAACTGGCAACTTGGGTTTACTCCCGAGGGCAGACCGATTAAAGATCCGAAACGCTGGCCAAAACCAATGGGAGGCACTCTGATCGAGCCGGGCAATCAAGGTGGGACGAACTGGTATCCACCGTCCTACAGTCCAAAGACGGGACTCTTCTATATCCCAACTTGGGAGAATTCAGGCGGCCCCTCGCCAAAGGGTGATCCCGGCGTTTGGAAGGAAGGCCAGCGCTACACCGGAACCGGCCCCCGCCCTGCCGCCGCAGCGGGTAGACGCCCGGCCAACAGGGCGCTTTCTAACTACAAGACCGAAGACGAGGGGTTTGGAGCCATCCGAGCCATTGATCCAAAGACCGGTGAGAAGGAATGGGACTTCAAGATGGTCAGCTATACCGAATCCGGCGTCCTTTCCACTGCTGGCGACCTGGTATTCGGCGGGGGAATGGAAGGGAACTTCGTCGCCCTGAACGCCCAAACCGGCGAACTTCTGTGGCACGTCAACCTCGGCGGCCCAAATGCTAGCGGTCCTGTCAGCTTTGCTGTTGATGGGAAACAATACATCGTGGGTACCGGCGAAGGCGCGCTGTACGTTTTCGGACTCCCGGATTAACATCCAATATGTCGATCAATCGCCGGTTATTCGTGGGCGCCATTGGGGCTGCGGCCCTCGGCGCGCGCTTTCAAGCGCAAGCTCAGCCGCAATCTTGGACATTAGAACCAGATCCATTTGGCTTGACCCTCAAGACGCCGGATGGGCGGATTGTATTCACCTACTTAACGCGGAAGCCGGATGGCGTTCCGTTGG
>DASXGT010000213.1:0-64096 GCA_036488895.1 Bryobacteraceae bacterium
CACCATCACGTCGAACATAGAGGCTGGGTCCACAACCGTGCCCGTTTTCTTCGCAATGTAGTCCACCAGGTTCCGTTTCACAGTATGCTGCGCTTGCTGCCACTGCTCGCGGAACAAACTATCGTCAACGTATTCTTCCAGCTTGCGCAGTTGATCCAGATCCGCAATCCATGCATCGCCGATGCGTTCCGTGATCAAACCGGTTAAACCAGGGTCGGCCAAAGCCAGCCAGCGCCGCGGCGTCACCCCGTTGGTCTTATTGCTGAAGCGCTCCGGATACATCTCGTAAAAATCGTGCAACAGATCTTTTTTGAGCAGCTCGCTGTGCAGCTTCGCCACGCCGTTCACCGCATGGCTGCCTATCGTCGCCAGGTGCGCCATCCGGATATACTTCTGTCCGGATTCATCTACAATAGACAAGCGCCGTGCCCGCTCATCGTCACCCGGATACTTCGCTCTGACGTCGTCTAGAAAGCGGCGGTTGATCTCATAAATAATCTCTAAATGCCTGGGCAATAGGCTCTGGAATAACGGTAGCCCCCACTTCTCAAGCGCTTCCGGCAGCAGCGTGTGGTTCGTATAGCCCAGGCAGTTCCTGGTGACTTCCCATGCCGGCTCCCAAGCCATGCCATGCTCATCCAGCAGCAGGCGCATCAATTCCGCCACGCTGATCGAAGGATGCGTGTCGTTCATTTGAATCGCAAATTTTTCCTGGAACTTCTCCGGCGGACGCCCATGCCGTAGATGCACATGCAAAAGGCTTTGAAGCGACGCCGATACAAAAAAATACTGCTGTTCCAGCCGTAATTCCTTGCCTTTGATGTCTTCATCGTTTGGATAAAGAATCTTGGAAATATTTTCCGATTGCATCTTGTCGCGCACTGACCCGATGTAATCGCCAACGTTGAAGGCACTGAAATTAAAATCGTCTATCGCTTCCGATTTCCACAAACGCAGCGTATTAACGGTGTTCTTCTTGTATCCCAAAATCGGCGTGTCATAGGGAATCGCTTTGACCTGGTACGTCGGAATCCAGCGGACGCGGTAGTGCCCCTTCTCATCCTGGTAAGGCTCGGTGTGCCCGCCGAAGCTAACGGTAACCGCTCCTTCGGGCCGCGCAATTTCCCAGGGGTTGCCCCACTGCAGCCATTTATCGGTGCTCTCCACCTGCCATCCGTCGCGGATCTGTTGATCGAAAATTCCGTATTCATAGCGAATGCCGAAGCCGATCGCCGGAATTTCCAGTGAGGCCAGTGAATCCATGTAACACGCTGCCAATCGGCCCAATCCACCATTGCCTAGGCCCGGCTCCGGCTCCTGATCCAGAATCGCTTGCGGGTCCCATCCCAGTTCTTCCATGGCCTGCTTCGCCTGCGATTCAATGTCAAGATTCAGCAAATTATTACCCAGGTGCGGTCCCAGTAAAAATTCAGCCGAAAAGTAGCAGACCACGCGGACATCTTTTTCCACGTAGGTCCGCACGGTGTTCATCCAGCGCTGCGTCACGCGGTCGCGAATGGCGGAAGCAACGGCCAGGTAGTTATCTAAAGTGGTCGCCCTGCCCGGATAGCGCCCCTGGTCATATAAGAGACTGTCCACATAGGCGCGTTTTAAGTGTTCTACGCTGTCGCCGGTTCTAGTATGTTCATGTTGTTTAATTGCTGCTGCAACTGCGGTAGCTTCCATGGCGTTTTAATCTCCTGTCCGAAAGGGCAGGGTACGCCATCTCCGGAATCAAAGCAATAGTTCCCGGAAATTGTTCTTCCGTTTGTAACCAAATAGCTGGTCGCCTGCGCCATTCGCTGATAGCCAGGCGTAGACCGCGGCGCCGGCAGAGCTTTGCAACAGCCGGCGTCGCGTCATATTGGCGAGAAATGGTGAACATCGATTGAATGCGATTTTCGTGTCACTGTTTAGCGGGTCTCGAAGAACTGTTCCCAGATCTCCGCATCCCGGGTGATCGGGTGCCCGAAGCGCAGCACCAACAACTGGCCGTCCTGTGCGACATACGCCGTATTACTGACTCCATCGATCGTATACGCATCTACGTTCTTAAGCCGCTTGGCGATCTCCACTGCCGGCGCATGATCCAGTTCAATCAGCGTGAACTCATCGGCTGGATCGTTCGCGGTGGTGGCCACCGCCAAGCGATCGCTGACGGGTCTTATTGTAAATGAATTCGATTTGCCGGAAAGAGCTAACCGATTCACTTGGCGCGGTTCCCTGCTGTTAGTAACATCGAAGATTGTCAGCGTCTTGTTGACGGATGCTACGTAAAGGAAAGTGCGCCCTTCCTGATTTTTCCGTAGAAAAAGGTCGGTGGTCTTTCCGTTGTTAAGAGCAACCTGTCCCATAACCTGGTAATCCGGCTTTGGCGTATGATTCCGGGCCATGGCGGGTTGAGCCAACAAACCCAAAAGTGAAAAAGCGGCGGATGCATAAACTGCCTGGACTTTTGTCCGATTGAAAAACATTTTCGTAAACCTCTACTTGGATTATTGGCTGCACGAGGCCAATTCGTCCAAGTAGTAATCGTTATGTTTGATTAGCTTTTGTAATGTCGGCTATTTGCTGATGCGTCCCGCGCCCAGGTGATCGAAATTCATAGCCGCGTTCATCACCAGCATGAAGCTGCCTTGCGTTTCCTGCCGCCACATCGGATTGATCGCGTAGAGAACAACATGTCCCCGGCCCACCGGAACATCGATCACTGCCGGAGTATTCGCCAGTTCCTGTCCACCGGCAAGTTCGCCGCTAATCAGCAGGCTGCGTTCTTCGGCGAAACGCACCACCACGCGCGGCCATAGCGACTCAGGCGGAATGCTAGAGCGTGAGTATTGCCGAACGTCCGGGTCAATGTATAGCTCGCGTTCCCGCGGATTCTCCGGTATCGGATTCGCTGCCGGCGCTTCGTACTGCCTGCCTTGGATCACGTCGGGATCCGTGAGCGATCCTCTACCCGTGGCGCGCGGTCCCGCTGCGGGAGGCTGAATTCCTCCCCCGCCGCCACCACCACCCGCGCCGCCTAATAGCGACACATGGAACACCGGAGCTTGGCTAAAGTACACGCCCAGCTTGTCGTCGTAGCCGTACGCGATCGGGCTAGTGCGGTCTTCCACGTTCGTTTGATACACCGAGCCATGCGCTTGCAGGGTGCGCGTTTCGCTGATCGAAACACCGCTGGTGATTCCCAACTCAATCGGCAGCACCGAATTAGTTGAGAAGCAAAGAAAAACGCCGCCGTCTTCAATGAACTTCTTCAGGTGAGCCAAACCTTCAAAGCCCATGCCGCCGCGCATATCGTCTGTCTGGTCGGGAGACCCGTCCGCTGTTACAAGATTCGGTGTCAGTTCCGTGTGCTTCCAAGGAATCGGTCCACCCACCTCCGTGCCATCCGGAGCAATTCGCTTCGGAACGCCGTTGATGAGCGATTGCAAATTGCCTCCGCCAACCGGAGGGAATAAAATCACGTCGAACTTATCGCGTAAGTTCGCGTTGTCGCGCAAATATTGATCTGAAATGTAAGTGAACGGCACTTTCATTTCATCCAGGCCCAAACGGTACCAGCCCTCATTCTGCGTATTGACCCAGGTATGAACCAGCGCGATGCGCGCCGCCTTTGACTCGTGCCGCTTCACGGAAGGCTCGCTGTCGATACTGGTTACCCGAATGCCGATTTCCGCTGCCGCCGCTGAAAATTGATCGTGCAATCCGGAGGGGTTGCCATCTGTGGGAATCAATAGCGTCCCCGCGTTGTACTTTGTGCCGGCCGCTTCAAACGCTTCTTCAGCCGCAAACATTTTCACGTCTTTGAAGCGGTAGCGGAAGGTCGCCACAGCAGGCTCCGCGTTTGCGTTGACTAGAAAATATTTTGTCCCGGCGCCACTGAGGCTCCCTGCGGCCTTGGCTTCGTTTTGCAGCAGCGTCATGGGCGCTTTTAATACCGCTTGGTCCGTCACGCGTACCGTCGCCACATTGCGCAGCGGTCCCAGCGTCCAACCCGTATCGTCGTAAGGCCGAGGATCGTTCGTGTTGTAATACTGCGTATCCAGCAGCATGTCCGCAATGCGGCTATACGGCTGATCCATACGGATCACGTAACTGCCGGCTTTTAGCGCGACGCTCGAAGGTCCTGCCGGCGCGGGAGCTGCCCCCGTCGGAGCGCCACCTCTACGTTGTCCGCCGCCTCCGGCCGCGCGCACTGGCTCCGGCATCTTCACCGTCAAATCGGCATCCAGCTTCTGCACTTCGCAACCTTCCTGTTGCAACAGCGCGGCCAATTGCGCGGCACTCGCGGGACGCTTTCCATCATTCTGAATCACCCATGCCGCCGGACCTTCCGTCATGGCCTTAGCCACCGAACGTTTACTCTTCACATAAAAACTGGAGAGAAATTCCTGCGGGCGCTCCGCCGTATAGGTCAACGCGAACAAAATAGCGCTTTCCTGCATGTTGACGTTATTGCGAATAGACCACTTCACGCGCGCTTCCGGCGGATTCGGCCGGTACCATTCACGCGCCGTTACCGTGGCAGGCACCGTGCGCTCGCGCGTATCGGCATTGCCGTTTCCGAATGTCTCGTAAAAACGCCCGATGGAATTATGGCCATTGGCAAAATAGAACATATAGTTCGGAGCCCAACCGTCGTAATAACCATGCGTCCAGACTCCCGGAACGCCCCGTTCCGTCATCTGCTCAATCTCGTAGTACGCCATCTTCTGCCATTCATCGATCACAATCGGATCAAGCCAGGCATTGTAAGGTCCGGTACCCGTGGAAATATAAAGGAACGGAACCGATTCGTGCAGGTCATGCAGTACTTGCGGATGCCAGTTGAGGAAATTTTTCATCTGGACTTTTGATAGCTGCAGCGCCTGCGCAATACCGTCGCGGTTATTGTCGTGCGCCACATAGTGACCCCAATAAACCAGGTTCGGCGTGGCTTTGTTGGGATTCTCTAAATGGTAGTTATAAGTGTCCACTTCGCGGTCGCGGCCGTCCACTTCTAGCACTGGCGTAATCAGCACCACCGTGTTCTTGCGAATGTTTTGAATGCGCGGAGATTCATCCACCGCCAACCGGTAAGCCAACTCCATCAACATTTCCGGAGAGCCGGTTTCAGGCGAATGGATCGAGCCCGAAGCCCAGTAAAACGGCTTGCCAGTCTCAATCAAATGCTGCGCTTCGGCGTCCGTAATATGCCGCGGATCGGCGAGCTTGGCCGTGATCTGGCGCAGAGCGTCAATCTGCTTGATGTTCGCCTCATCGCTCACCGCGATCAAAACAAAATCGCGGCCTTCTTCGCTCTTGCCGACGGTCCACATTTTCACGCGCGGTGAGGCATCCGCCAGCGCATGATAGTAGCGATACAGATCTTTCGTATAAGTTAACTTTCCCGGGGCGCCAACGGGGTAACCGAGGATCTTAGCGGGTGTCGGTACCGTATTAGAGGCGGGCAGGTGATCCACCAAGTCCGTGCTGAACTTCGGATCTGTCGTATATTCCTTGATTTTTGCCGAATAATCTTGGTCAATCCCCTGGGGCTTGGCGGCAGCTTGGACGCCTCGTTTTCCTTGGCCACTTGCAGTAAAAGGAATGAGCACAGCCATGGTGCAGAGTAAAAGTAGATGGGCGTTTCGCCGCATGCCTCTAGCGATGGGTTTGATCATGGGGTGTGAATAATATGAATAGGATAGACGATAGGCCTATAAAGACGTGGAAATAATCGGGAGGTTACCGTCTACTTGGCGGCCGTTTCTACTTTGAATCCCACGCGCGGCAGCATCGCTTGAATTTCCGGATTGGCCATGAAGTTCTTCCAAACCAAGCCAGTCCGGTAATTTTCAATCATCACCACCATCGGCGCCTGGTTCAATCCCATATTGATGCGTGAAAACCAATTGCGCTGTAGATTAAACGCATCTCGGAATCCATACACATCCCAAAGCCGGTCCCCCAAGTTGCGGTAAAAATACTTCAACGCAGCCAGCGAATGCTCCGGCGTATAGGGGAATGATCCAATTGCGCCAGTAGGAGCAATCGTGCCGTCATCCATTTTCGGATTGGGTTCATAAGGCACATAGCCGTCAGGCCCGTCTACCGCCGTAATGCCCCAGTCGTTCGGGCCGTATCCTGCAAACCGGTGAGGGTTCTGTTGGCAATACGCGTAATTAATCAGCGCCAGGTTGCGGTTGTTTTCAAAGTAATTCGTAAACCGGTCGCGCACGTGTGGATCGAAGCCGAGATACGAATACTGCGTAAAGAAGAGCGGTCCGCCGGTTCCCATTCCCACGTCCAGCTTGATACCGTACCAGGTCTTGCCGCTGATGTATTCTTTGGGCAAACTCGCCCAGCCGGTGTAATACAGGCTCGCTGGAACACCGTGGCTGGGCGATGCAATCCCCAGCAAGTAAGTGATCATCACTTCGTTCCAACCCGTAAGCGCATGGTCAATGTGCCAGGTGTACTCGGGCGACCAGTGCCAATACAGCGCTTTACCATCGGGCGTCCTCCGGAACCAGTCCCATTCCACCGTGTTCCAAAGAGCGCTGATTTGTTCGTACACATCTTTCTCGCCGCGAAAATATTGGCGCGCTGTCAACAGGCCTTCCATCAGAAACGACGTTTCCACCAGGTCCGCGCCGTTATCGTACATATCGAAGACCGGCATCCGCTTTCCTGTAACGCCGTTCAAAAAATGCGGCCAGGCACCGTGATAGCGGTCGGCCTTTTTGAGGAAGGCGCAGATTTTCAGCAGCCGTTGTAACCCCTGCTCACGCGTAATAAAGCCGCGGTCTACGCCTACCACCAGCGCCATGATTCCGAAGCCGCTTGCGCCGGTGGCGATGATATCGTCGTCTCCCGGCAGATTTTCGCGCGTCATGCCTGCTATCGGATGCGCGCCGTCCCAGTAATAACGAAATGCCGCCTCCTGCACCATGCTCAGCAATTCGTCATCCGTGAAAAGTTTGGCGGACGTCGAGGCGCTGGCAACGTCCGAAGCGCTCGCGTCATGGTAATCGATATCTTCCGCAGTAACCGTGTACTTCGCCGCCGTATTCAGTTTGCCCAGAAAATCCGCATAGCGTTGCACTCCTGGAACTTGAATGCCGATGCGGCGAAACGAACCGCCATTCACTGAGCGGCTGATGACATAGCGCCCTAGCCTTTGATCGTCCACCGGGTCCCAACTGAGATCGATGTGGCGCTCATAGCCCTTCGCACGTACGTTCCGCACTTTTGGTAGCGCGCTCCCTGTAGCCGCTTGCTCGCTGCCAATTCCAATCTCGTCAACCATCAGCGTATGTTTCGTTGCATCCGCCGCGCCCTGTACAAAAACTAACGTGTTCACTCTATGTGATTCAAAGCCGCGAATCGACGCAGTCACAAAGCGCTCCAACGGAATCCTGATCTGGAACCATTTCCCGGCCGGAAGCACTTGCGCATAGGAAGCCAGGTCCAGCGGCGCGGTAAAGTTTTTCCCTTGATCTCGCAGTGCCAAACGTGGCAATTGACCCGGCTCCATTGTGGTTGCGGTATAACACCAGAAATAGAGGAAAGTACCAGGAAAATAGATCTCGCGGTTTCGCCATTCTTGCACCCGGATCTCAGCCGTCCAACCGCCGCCGCGCCTGGAGGTCCACTCCAGCCGCAACGCATTCGGTCCGGTAAAAAAGACGCTGCTCTCTACGGGTAACTTCCCATCAAGAAGCTCTAACGAACTAGGAGAGGATACCTTTCCGCTGCTGTCAAAGTAACGGTCTGACGTAAGGCTGTTGTCGAACAGGACGCGCTGATAGTACCGGGTGTCTGCCTGCCCCGGCGTCCTAAACGATAGCAGCGCAAGTAAAAGCAGAAAAATTCCCGGTAACAAGGATTTCCGCTCTCTCACAGCCCGAAGTTTCTCACGAAGCATTAAAGTCTGCAACGAAAATATGAGGCCGGTGTCTACTGCATAGCTTAGAGGATTAATTGCGTATTTTGCGGTGTAGTCCGCGAGAAGCGAGTCATCTGGGGTTACTATGAAAAACGCGTCCACGAAGACGGGAGCAAACCCGTCGCTTGCGCTTGTTTTGCTTGGCGCTGCAGTTATTTTTACTGTACCCGCAATCGCCCAATATCGCGCCAGTTTACAGGGTACCGTTACAGATCCACAAAACGCGGTTGTGCCAGATACAACCATTACGCTCACAAGTAAAGAGACCAATGTTTCGAAAACCGCAAAGAGCGGAGACTCCGGCGTATATTCGATTCCGGGATTAGCGCCGGGGTCATATACTGTAACCGCCGAAAAAAACGGATTTGCCAAAAAGGTATTTGATAACGTCAATATCCCTTCCGAACAGCCGACATCTCTGGATGTGCACCTTGAGGTTGGCCAGCAAACCGCGCAGTCCGTTACTGTGAATGCGAATGAGGCGCCTGCCATTGACACCGATAACGCAACCATCGCCGGAACATTTAATGCCAAGCAAGTGCAGGATCTGCCCACGTTTGCGCGTGACCCATTCCAGGTTGCAGCTCTGGCGCCGGGGACGTTTGGTGATAATTCCCGAGCCGCGGGCGGTAGCGGTTCGCAGAATTTGCCCGGCAGCGCGGGTCCCGGCGGTTCCAGCGGCTCAACCAGTATTTTCCAAACGGAAAACCAAGTGCAGATCGTTGCCAATGGCACACGCAACGCTTCCAATAGCTTTCAAATTGATGGTGTGGAAGTCAACAGCTTGGCTTGGGGCGGCGCTGCCGTCATTACACCGAATGAAGAATCAGTTAAGGAAGTAACCGTTCAATCGAATCCATACTCGGCGGAAAACGGACGCAATAGCGGCGCGCAGGTTCTGGTGGTTTCTAAAAATGGTACGAACGAATTCCACGGAAGCGCGCTGCTGAGAGGAACCCGGCCCGGCTTGAACGCTTACCAGCGTTGGAATGGTCCTGACAATAATCCCGTGCAAAGAGATACAGACCGCTACAACCAATGGGCCGGCAGCTTAGGCGGTCCCATTATTCATAACCGCCTTTTTGCGTTTTTTTCTTATGAAACCCTGCGCAGTAGCTCCGCAGCCACGGGCACGAATTGGTATGAGACGCCGCAATTTTTATCGAAGGTTGCGGCCGCGCAGCCAAATAGCATTGCCGCAAAGCTCGCTGGATATCCCGGAATGGGCGTTTCGTTCAATGCCATTACGCCGAAATCTTGTGCGGATGCCGGTCTTCCGAATCCTGCTCAATGCCAAGTCGTGATGCAAAACGGCCAGTATGCGGGTTTAGATATCGGGTCTCCGCTCAAAAGTCCTCTGGGAACGGCGGACCCGACGTTTGTAAATAATGGAAATCCCGGCATCGGCGGGGGACTTGACGGCGTCCCCGATATCTTTTACGTCCAGACCGTAAATCCGACGACAACCAATCCGCAGCAATTCAACGGCCGTTTGGATTTTCACGCTACTTCAAATGATTTATTTGCATTCAGCGCCTACGACGTTCCGGTAACTACCACTAACTATAACGGCCCGGTCCGCCCGTCAGACTTATGGAATACCGATAGGACTAACCAAGCCGCCACGGTCCTGTGGGATCGTACAATTTCGCCGACTTGGTTCAATGAAGCGCGTGGCGGCGTGACACGTTGGTATTGGAATGAGGCTCAGAGCAATCCGCAAGCCCCTTTTGGTCTGCCGCAAGATACCGTGGATAACCTTGGGGCCGCTAACCTCCAACCTTTAGGCGCCCCGGGACCCTCTATCTTTAATCAAACCACTTTTAATTTCCGCGACACCGCCAGCACAACGAAAGGCAAGCACACATTAAAATTCGGCGCCGATCTCTATTGGGAGCAAGACAACGACAATCTCTCGCAGCAGTCGCGCCCCACTTACAATTTTCGTAGTCTTTGGAATTTCGCCAATGACGTTCCTTACAAGGAATCCGGTAACTTTGACCCGGCGACGGGTAACCCGACGAGTGCAACAAAATATATTCGCTCACAAATTTACGCTGGATTTATTCAGGACGATTACAGAGTTCTGCCGAATTTGACTTTGAATCTCGGCTTGCGCTGGGAGTATTTCACCCCCACCACTGAGAAATACGGAAATATCAGTAACGTTCTTCTAGGCTCGGGCCCAAATCCTCTCAATAACCTTTCTCTTAAGGTTGGCGGCGATCTCTTCAAAACCAGCAAGAACAACTGGGGTCCGCAGGTTGGATTCGCTTGGCGCCCGAATCAGAACAGCCAGCGCTTTGTTGTTCGCGGCGGTTTCGGCATCGGTTATAACCGGATGCAGCAAGCCGTTACTCTCAACGGCCGCGCGAATCCGCCTTTGGTTGTGGGCCTCACGCTAACTAATCCGAATGTTGTTTACTCAGTTCCGGGAAACGTGCATCAACTCGCGGGCTGGCCTGTCAATCCCAATGCGATTCAAACGTTCAGCCCCACCACCGGCTTTCCCACTGGCGGTGCGGCACTTGACATAACCGGCTTTCCGTCCTTTCTCCCTACCCCGCGAACCTATCGATTTTCTCTCGACACGCAGTACGATTTGGGATGGAATACAGTGGCGAAGCTCGGATACCAGGGCAGCTTAAGCCGCTTTTTGACAATTCAAAACAATCTCAACCTGCAGTATGCTCCGTTGAACCCCCAGGTAGCGCATCTCTATTACTTCACCAACGATGCAAATGCCAGCTATAACGCAATGTTGGCGGAAGTGGAGCATCGTTTCGCGAAGACCTTTCAACTGGACTTTCAATATCGTTGGAGTCATTCGATTGATGACGGCTCGAATGACTACTATATTGGTGAGTATCCTTACGGTAATCAATACCGGAAGGGTTCCTCGGATTTTGATGTCCGGCACAATTTCAAGCTTTACGGTTTGTGGAGTCCACGTATTTTCCAGGGAAATGGCTGGAAGGAAAAAATCTTCGGCAACTGGCAGCTCAGCGGTATCCTCAATTTCCATACCGGCTACCCCTGGACACCGCTTTATGAAAATACGAGCTGTAACGTAGTTTATTTCAATAGCGGACTTTGTAACCTCCGGCCGGCAGGCTATTTAGGCGGCGCGGGGACAAACTACAGTAACTCCACGTTTATGCAGCCGAATGGAAATTTCCCCAATGGCGCGCTCAATTACTTCACGGTGCCTACTTTCCCCGCCACCGGTATTCCGCCGGCGCCTTCGGTAGGACGGAACGTACTGACCGGTCCCGGCTATTTCGATGTCGACGCTACTCTGCAAAAGGGATTCGTGCTGCCGAAAATGAAAATCTTTGGAGAAAACGCTCGCATTGATGTCCGCGCGGATTTCTTCAACATTTTTAACAAACTAAATTTGGCGCCGCTTAGCACCCTTAATACCAACGTTGGTACCGTCATTAGCTTCAATGGAACCACCAGCAACCCGCAGTTTGGGCAGGCTCAAGGCGGTTTAGCAGGCAGAATCGTTACTATGCAGGTGCGCTTTAGTTTTTAACGCCGCCCACTAATTTCACCAGGCAAACTGCAACTGCTGCCGTGACTCCTACAAGCACGGCGGCCCTTCTTAAATCGCTATGAAGACCGGCCGGGGCCTTTCGTGTTCCTGCAACGTGCTCCGGCCTCACGCCAATCCCGATCACGCGCGCCACGAGCCGCTGTACTCCGGGTACACGCACGGCCAGCTTAAATTGCCACGGAGCTTGGAGCGGCCCTGCATTTTGAAACACCCATGCTAATCCTTTATGGGCATTTACTTGTAGCTGTTGCGTTAAGCGAGTTGGGAATTCTCTGCGCTGTTGCACGCGCGCCAGCCAAGCTTCGGTCACCCCACCGTCGCGCAGCGGAGCAGTCAATAAATTTGCCGTTGCGACGCCATCCTGAATAGCTAAATTAATACCCACCCCGCCTGCCGGAGACATTGCATGCGCGGCATCGCCGATGCACAACAACCCCGCCCGGTACCAGGTCCGCAGCCGGTTGATTTGCACCGATAGAAGTTTAATCTGTTCCCAGCCGGTCAGTTCCTCCACGCGATCGCCCAAATACGGCGTGATGCGTAAAAGTGTTTTCCGGAACGCCGGCAAGCCCTGTTGCTTTATCGCTTCGAACGAACCTTTAGGGATGATCAGACCCGCCTGAAAGTAGTCGCCGCGATTGATCAAAATCAGTACTCTGCCGAAGTTGACGTTTCCTAACAACTGATCTGGGTCGTTTCCCATCCGGCTGATGCGGAACCAAAGCACATCAATGGGCACGCCGAATTCCATCACGTCTAACTGTGCGGCGCTGCGCACGGTGGAATGGCGGCCGTCGCAGCCCACTACCAGGTCCGCCCGAATTTGCACCTTTCCCTCGGGTGTCATTGCCTCTACGCCTGTAATCCGCCCCCCCTCGCGAACTAGATCCACCACTTCATGCTGCATTTTCAGCGTGAACGTAGGGAACTGCTTTGCCTGGCTGGAAAGAAAATTCAGGAAATCCCACTGCGGCATCAGCGCCACAAACTTGCAATGCGTCGGCACATACCGGAAGTCGGCGCCCGTAAATGGAAAGTCTCCAAACACCCCGCCGGTCGACGTTAATTTCTGATGCGGCACTTGCAAAAAACTGTCTAGCAGCCCTAGTTCATGCAGCAGTTCCAGTGTCGAAGGGTGCACCGTATCCCCGCGAAAATCGCGCAAGAAATCTTTATGTTTCTCCAGCACCGTAACCCGCACGCCCGCGCGCGCCAACAAGTATCCCAACATCATGCCGGCCGGTCCGCCGCCTGTAATGCAACAAGTTGTTTCTAGCATTTGGTTTGTCATGATTTTCACCGATGTTTCCTGCCCGCAAATTCCGGGGGAACCGCCGTGTGCTTATCGAAGTATCGCTTCAAGCCCGCGACGAACCAGCTATCCCGGAACCCCGACGCTTTCATTTCCTTCAATGCTTTTTCCCGCGTGAGGCCGTCGAAATATATCCGGTAGAGCCCCAACACTAGTCCCGTTCTATCTCGTCCCAGAACACAATGTAGATAAACTGGCTGGTAATCCTTGCCTTGCATGATCCGCAGCGCCTGGTTGACATGTTTTTCCCTCGGCGGTACGGGCGAAGCATTCATGGGAACGGACACCAGTTCAATTCCATGCCGCTTTGCTTTTCTCTTCTCCGGCCCGTTCAGAAACGGCAGAAAATGTACTTCCAGAATGTACCGGACGCCGGTGGCTTGAAGAAACGCAAAGTCCGCGTCGCTCTTGGGCTTTGAGCCTCCATAAATGCCATCGTCAACCTTGATGAAATGAACAATGGACGTGCCCGGCGCCGGGTGTTTGCTTGAGGTTGTTTCCTGCGCCGATAAGATGCCGGCAATAGCCAATACCACCGGCAGATACCATTTACCCAACGTCCATCGCCTCTTTCAATCTCAAATAGCCCGCCCTGCTGACCGGGATCCGCGCGCCATCCGCCAGCACGGCAAGCCGCGTATCTTTCGTATAAGGTTCAATTTTGGCCACGCGTTCCAAATTAATGAGGAATGACCGGTGCACCCGTACAAATTTCGCCTTATCTAATGACTCTTCCAAGCTGGAAATAGTTTGCTGTTTAAGATAGCTCTTGCCTCCGCTATGCAAAGCAACGTAGTCGTCTTGCGCCTCCGCGTAGTCAAGTTGACTGACCGGAATTAGGTGGACTTTCGCGCCATCTCTTACCACCACGCGCTCCGCCTTTTGCCCCGGCGCCTGCGCGGCATTTTTGAGTTCGGCCACCGGAATAGCCGGCGTTTTCTCTCCCAAACGCGTTCTTACTTTTTCGAGGGCCGCGCGAAATCGAGTCATGTCGAACGGTTTCAGTAAATAATCCACCGCCGCGGCGTCGAACGCTTTCATCGCGTATTGATCATACGCTGTTACAAAAACCACCGCAGGTCCGCGATCCACTAATTCCAATACTTCGAAGCCGTCCAGCTTCGGCATTTGAATATCCAGGAACAAAAGATTCGGCTTCAACTCACTAATCGCCTTCACGGCATCAAAGCCATTGGCGCACTCCGCCACGATTTCGATATCTTCTTCGTGGCCGATATATTCCTTTAAAACGAGCCGCGCCAGTTCTTCATCGTCCGCTATGATCGTGCGCATCTTCATAGGCTTGCCATTTCTTTTTTTCCGCTATATGGCACCGAAATTGCCACCCGGTAGTGCGGCCTTTCCACTTGAATATCCAGGCTGGCCGCGCCGCCATAGCGGGCCTGCAAACGTCTTCGTACATTGACTAGTCCGAATCCGCTTTTTCGCTGCGCCGGAGCGTCTGGATCGAAAGGATTTTCAATCGTGAAATGCAAACGTTCATTTGATACCCACGCGCTCATGGTGATTTCACCGCCTTCAATCAAAGACGCAATGCCGTGCTTGATGGCGTTCTCCACCAACGGCTGTAACAGCAGCGGCGGCACTTCACATGTATTGCAAGCCCCTTCAAAATCGCGCCTCACGCGCAGCCGTGCCCCGAAGCGTACTTGTTCCACATCTAGATAAGTACTCGTCAAAGCCAGTTCCTCGCCGAACGGAACGCTTGTCCGCTCTCCCAGCCGTAACGAATTGCGCAAAAATTCCGACAGGCGAATACACATCTCCCGCGCCTTGGCCGGATCTAAACTCGTCAGCGCGCTGATGGAATTCAGGCTGTTGAAGAGAAAGTGCGGATTAATCTGCGATTTCAGCGCTTTTAACTCGGCTTCGCGCGCCAGAACCTCCGCTTGCTTCGAAGACTCCACTGCCAGCAATAAATAGTGCAGCGCAATCGCCATTAAATAGAACAGGAACACCATGCCTGTCAGCACGGGTATTGCCGCATGGAATCTCACGCCCATTCTGGGAAAAAAGCGCGCCAGAAACTGCGCTAAAAACGGAGCCAAAGTAGCCACAATCGCGCTCATCCACATGGCTGTGATGATATGCGCCCCCAGCAGCTTCCAAAGCGGCGATCGGGTCAACGGCAAAGATCTGCAGCTATACCAAGGCAACAGGCAAATCATCGCGAGCAAGCCGGTCAGCGGCGCTGTAATAGCCGCGCTCTCAAACCACCGCAGATGAGCCGCGCTGCCCAGCACGAATCCCAGTACCGCCCCCAGCGGAATCCACGCCGTCAGATACGCCAGCAGACCTGTTTTGCTCCGCAAAGGGGAACGCATGGCTTAGACGCTAGTCCTCAATCTCCACCGATCCGAAGATTGCTAGTCCGGTAATGATCAGCACCGGCGCATCATCCGGCGTAACCGGCGGAATCGTCTTATCTTCGAAATTGCCTAGCACCCCCACCCCAGTTACGTTCACTTTCCATCCTTCGGCAACGCGAATCTTCACCTGTCCGAAGATGACGTTTGCGTCCACCGTCACGGTCTGCACTGCGGGTGAAATGCGCGCTCGCCGCAGGTCAATCTCCACGCTGCCCAGCACGCAAGACGCCTCGCCACCCTCAAAGGCGGCCGTGTCCATCCGGCGTTTTATACTCCCCAACACTGCCCAATCCCTCAACGCATGCTGATAATCCGCCACCGGCCGTTTGCCGATTCCCCATCCCCGGCTGTTCGCTCCCCCTCCATCCAGCCTTCTCAACAGCATTCCCATTCCAAACGTAATCAGCAGCATGGAGAGCGGCCAGCTATCGTCATTTGTGCGCAAATGCAGAATATTCAGATTGATTAGCAGGAACAGCGTCCCAAACACGACCAGCGCAATGCCGAAGAACTTTCCAAACAACACCTTGCAACTGACTATCCGTCCCACGCCCAAAACAATAAGCACAACCGGCCAAAAGGACCAGATAGCACGCACCGGCAGAATGCCAAGATTCCCCAGGAACAACAACGTTCCTACGGCAATCAGGCCGACGGCCAAAAATAACCGCGTGCCTTCCCGGCCGCCCCGCCGCCGCCGAAATTCGTTCCAATCCTCACTCATTACCCGCCCTTTGCTTCGCGTCTTCCGAAGGTATCAATTCCACCAGTCCGACCAGAATAACGGCCATTGGCCAAAAGTTCGCTACCCGATCCAGCGAAATTGTGCCGAAGCTATCCGCGCCCAACAGAACCGCCCCCGTAATCATGAGCACTAAAGGAAGCAACAGGTTCTCCCATGGTGTGTCTTGGATTTTTTTGTTCTTACTCATCTGCCTGCCTCGATTGCTATCTTATTTTTTCGGCGCGGCGTTTTCACTCGAAAATCGGCCAGTACGGCTTGCCTGCCGGTAAATCGCGAACTGCGTCGGTGAAGACAGTTCACGTGCGCGATACTCGTTCATGCCGCTAGTTGCCTTCGCCGCTGCTCTCGCACTTACCTGGACGCCGCAAGCTTCGAATACCAAAGCCGGTTTGCGTGGCCTGCACGTCGTTTCATCCCGGGTTATTTGGGCGAGCGGTACAAAAGGAACATTCCTTCTGACAACTGATGGCGGCGAGCATTGGCGTCCTGGCCAGGTTCCTGGAGCGGAATCGCTCGATTTCCGTGATGTGGAAGCCTTTGACGCTCACACCGCGTACCTGCTTTCGAGCGGTGCTGGCGTGACGTCGCGCCTCTATCTCACGCGCGATAGCGGCCACACCTGGAAACTGCTCTTTACCAATCCGGATGCCGCCGGATTCTTCGATGCCCTCGCGTTTTGGGATTCGTTGCACGGCATCATCCTGGGGGATCCTGTCTCAGGCCACTTTGCCGTCTTTACCACCAGCGACGGTGGCCAATCGTGGTCTCGCCAACAAACGCCAGCCGCTCTACCCGAGGAGGGAGCTTTTGCCGCCAGCGGCACTTGTCTGGTAGTCCAAGGCAAACGGGAAGCTTGGTTCGCAACGGGCGGCCCAGGGGCAGCGCGCGTTTTTCACTCTGTGGATGCCGGGAAGTCGTGGGCGGTCTCCACCACACCATTGACCGGAACAAATAAATCATCCGGAATTTTCTCGTTGTTTTTCAGCCGCAATGGACACGGACTCGCCGTCGGAGGTGACTACGAAAAACCGCAGGAAACGGCTCGGACGATTGCGATTACGAACGACGGCGGCAAAACCTGGACCCTTCCCAACGCGGGACATCCCAGCGGCTACCGTTCTGGGGCGACCATTTTGCGCAACGGTACCGCCATCGCCGTAGGTACCAGCGGCATCGACTTTTCCGCCGGATACAACCAGGTTTGGACGCCACTGGCCACTCCTGCCCTCAATGCGGTGGCATCCTCAGCTGATGGGTCAGTCTGGGCGGTTGGGCCCGCCGGAGTGATTTTGAAGCTGGTACCGTAGTTTGTTTCGCAAAATGCGCCGTTTCTTCGCCTATTTCTTGGTAATCTTCTTCAGCAATTTCACGGCTTTCCGGATGTCCGTTTCACGTTTTTGAATGTCCGGCTCTTCACGCTCAATCGTCAACACGCCGCGATACCCAATCTCCTTCAGCTTCTGAATGTAGCGCTCCATCCCCACGCTGCCTTCTCCGAGCGCCTTTTCTACACCCAGCGCCTCCGGCTTGTCCCGATCCGGCCAATCGCCGTCCTTGCAATGAACCGTTACAACGTGCTCCTGCAAAACGTCCAGCGCCTCAATCGGATCACCCGTTCCATACAAAATCATGTTGGCCGGGTCAAAATTGATCTTCAAATTCGGCCGCTTCACATCTTCAATAAACCGCAGCAGCACTTTCGCCGGTTCTTGCCCGGTTTCCAGCGCGAACTGCTGGCCGTTCTTGGCGCAGTAATCGCAGATCTCTCGCGTCACGTCGCGCACGTCGGAATAAAGCCGCTCTTCCGCGTCCTCGGGCACAAATCCGATATGGCAGGCCACCCGCTCAATGCCCAGAATCCGCGCCAAGTCTGAAACTGCCTTGGTCCGCGCCAGCCGTTCGGCCCGGGTTTTCTCAGGGACCAATCCTACGGTGTTCAGAACCGTCGGAACGTCGGCATAATTTTCGCCCTCATAAGCGCAAACGGCCGACACCACCGCGAACTTTTCCGCTGTCAGCGCCGCATCCCAGCTTTTTGCCAAGCCTTCGAGCGGCAGATCCCCCGCGAAGGCCAATTGCCCGGCGCGTACTCCGAAGCTCTTCGCGTGCTCCAGCGTTTTATGCGCATCCGCCGCCGCCCCAAACAACAATCCAACTTCCAAATCTTCTAATCCAAGCACTGAATCTGTTCTCCTCCCATTTCGCGCGATTGCTTTAGCAACAACGCCACTTTTACTGCTTGCGCCGATTCGCGCGGCATGCACAGTTTAGGCTGTTCGCCATTCTTGCAGCAATGCACGAAATAACGAACTTGCTCTTCATAGGCATCGCTGCCCTCAGGCGTCATGGTCATCCGCTGCCCCGCCGCATCACTCAACGTCAATCCCGCTTGTGTCAATTCCAACTCCGCGTGTTCCGCCCGCGTCTGAAACGTCATGCTAAACGGTGTTCCCTGGGCAAACCAACCGCCTTGAATCCGCACCTCCGGACCTCCCGGATAAATCAGCGTTGCGGTAAGAGCATCTGTATTTCCCAGCCTCTTCGCCGCCACTCGTTCAGGCATGCCGCACAGCAATAAAGCCTGATCGACATCGTGAATTAGCAAGTCCACCACCGCTCCACCGCTGCGCTCATCCATCAGTAGCCACTGGCTCCAATCAGGCGCGGCGCCCTGTCTGACGAACGTTACGGACCGGATGGCCCCGTACGCGTTGCTTTTGCCGAACTCTTGCAAATAGCGATACTCAGGCCAGAACCGCAGCACTTGCCCCACCATCAAAATGCGCTTTTCCTGATCGGCCGCAGTCATCATGCGCTCGCAATCGTTCAGCGTCAGCGCCATCGGCTTTTCCACTAGCACATGTTTGCCTGCCTGCAGCGCCGCAATAGTTACCTCCGCATGTAAATCTGTCGGCAGGCAAATATCCACCGCCTCCAGTTCCGCATCGGCGATCAATTCCTGCCAGCGCGTATACTTTCTCACGGCCGAAAAATCATAGATACGCGCGGAGCCGGCTCTGTTTCCGCCAGTCTGGCTCAGATCTCCCGATAGCGCTCGCGGATTTCCCGAACACACCGCGGCCACCTCCGCATCCGGCAACTTCGCGAAGGCATCCAGATGAGTGGCCCCCATAAAACCTAATCCAACGATTCCAATTTTCATTTACTTCAATCTTTAATCATGATGTACTCTCTCAAAATCGGAGAAGGTATCATCTTCCGCTTCATGCCGCTTGACCAGCATTAGCACCTTGGCTCTCGACTGCATGGCGAAATGCGTGACCTGCCAAATGCCGTTTCCCACCGGCGATTTCTCAACCTCGAATTGCGTCCCCGGCTGCACTCGCGCCAGAAATCCGCCAATCGTCACCGGACGAATGACCTTGGCCGTTACCTTCACCCATCGGTAGCTCGCCTGGTCAATCCACAATTCCCCTTCCATGCCCTTCAATGCCTGACTTTCCATGTTCGGCGGGCGGTATCCAGCACGGGGCGTCGCCTGCAATGCCCAAACATTGAACCCTCTCAGCTGCGTCTTGCCGGTAAGCTTAAAATCAAACGCATCCGGTAACTGCGCCATCATCTCGTGCTCGTGCGCGCGTTCCCGTTCATATTTCGCGATCCGGCGCTTGCGTTGTCCACTGGATTCCGCGCGCCGCTGTGCTTCAGCTTGGCGCTGTTTTTCTAATTCTTCCGCCGCTTGTGCGGCCGGTATTGGCTTGTCGTCAATCGCAATGAGCCGCTGGTAGGGTGATCCGTATAGCATCGTCACGGCCCAAGTTTTCGTTTCTGAACCGGTGCAATCGCGTTCCTTGTAGTTATACTGAGGGGCCGCCTTGAAATCCGTTTCGCTGGCCGCTACTGATTTTTGAAGAATAGTCTTCAGGTCCGGCTCGCTGCCTGATTGCAATGCCCACGCGGGCGCCGCCAGAAGCACGAAAATGCCGGCGCGCCGCAAATGCCGCCCCCAACGGGTAAGATTCATAAGGAAACTTATGAAATTCTTTTCTGGAATCATTTTCGCTCTCCTCCTCGGTTCAGCCATCGTCTATGGCTATTTCAAATTGGGCTATGCTCCGGTTGCCACAGCCGCGCCGCCCATGCTGTTCGAAAAAACTTTCGCCCACATGGCCTTACACGCCCATGTAGATAAAGACGCTCCCAAGACCGCCCCATTTCAACCCACGGAGGCAGACCTGCAAAACGGCGCGCAACTCTACCGTGAACACTGCGCTGTCTGCCATGGATTAAGTGATCCAGCCAAGACCGCCATCGCCAAGGGCATGTATCCCGATCCGCCTCAGTTATTGCACGGTAAAGGCGTCACTGACGATACGCCGGGCGAAACCTATTTCAAAGTGACGAATGGCATTCGACTGACCGGTATGCCGGCCTATTCGGACTCTCTTTCCGAGAAAGAAAGATGGCAGATTAGCTTCGTTCTTGCCGGAGCCGACAAGTTGCCGGCTAGCGTGCAGGATTCGCTCAAAAAGCCCCTGTCTGTAAATTAGATTCGTTTGTAACCGGAAATGTTACGAAGCCGTTATTTTAGTGAGGACAACAGGCTATACTTTTTCTATTCACAGTTAGGACCTCCCCGTCGAATGGTCTTTGTTATATAGAGAAGCGCATCAGCTATGGCTACGCCAACCATCATCGGGGATCAAGATACGACGGCTCCCCTTGCGAACTATGAGCTAGGGACGGCTTACGACGAGATGTTCCGGTCAAGCGGCCGTCCACGGTCGCACTACCGGGCTTTATTCGCCAAGCTGCAAAGTTCGCCTACCGAGGAACTGCGCCGCTGCAAGCACGAAGCTGATGTTTCCTTCTTCAACCAGGGCATCACCTTTACGGTTTACGGCCGTGAAGAAGGAACGGAGCGAATTTTCCCTCATGACCTGCTGCCGCGCATTATTCCAGCCGCCGAATGGGAAATCATCGAACGCGGGTTGACGCAGCGCATCACCGCTCTAAACCTCTTTCTGAAAGACATTTACAACGACCGGAAAATCCTCAAAGACGGGATCATCCCCGGCGAGCTCATCTACACCTGCAAACATTTCCGGCGGCAGATGCGCGGTGTTAAGGTGCCGCGTGATGTCTACGTGAGCGTATGCGGCTCGGATTTGATCCGGCTGCCGGACGGCACTTTCGTCGTCCTCGAAGATAATCTGCGCGTACCTAGCGGCGTTTCTTATATGCTGACCAGCCGCAAGGTGATGAAGCAGGCATTCCCTATTCTCTTTCGCAAATACGGTGTCCGGCCCATCGAACACTATAGCCAGGCGCTGCTCTCCACCTTGCGTTCACTAGCGCCCGAAGGCCGGCCAAACAAGACGATCGTGCTGTTGACGCCGGGCGTTTATAACTCGGCTTATTTCGAACACGCGTACCTCGCGCGGCAAATGGGCATTGAACTCGTGGAAGGCCGCGATCTGGTGGTTCACGACAACGTGGTCTACATGCGCACCACTTCAGGGCTGCAGCGTGTGGACGTCATTTACCGCCGCGTGGACGACGATTTCTTAGATCCATTGGCGTTTCGCGGCGATTCTGAACTGGGCGCGCCGGGGCTCTTCAACGCTTACCGCTCCGGGAATGTCGTGCTGGCAAATGCTTTAGGTACGGGCGTGGCCGATGACAAAGCGATCTATGCCTATGTGCCCAAAATGATCAAGTATTATTTGGGCGAAACTCCGGTGCTGAACAATGTCGAAACGTTCCTCATGGAGAACGAAGTGGAGCGTAAGCATGTTTGCGCCAACCTGGAAAAGTATGTGGTGAAGGCTGTGGGCGAATCGGGCGGCTATGGCATGTTGATTGGTCCGCATAGCTCTGCCGCGCAGCGCGATGAATTCCGCGCGAGAATTCTTGAACAGCCCCGGAATTACATCGCTCAACCGACATTGGCGCTTTCCACCGCGCCTTGCTTTACTGATGATGAGCGGATCGAGCCGCGGCATGTCGATCTGAGGCCCTACGTTCTATTTGGGGACAAGGTGACTATCGTGCCCGGCGGATTGACGCGAGTCGCTTTGAGGAAAGGATCGCTGGTGGTGAACTCTTCGCAAGGTGGAGGTTCGAAAGACACCTGGGTACTGCAGAATTGATTTACCAGAATGCGATGCTATCGCGGGTTGCCGACAGCCTGTATTGGATGAGCCGTTATTTCGAGCGCGCCAGTCACTGCGCCCGGGTGTTGGAGGCGAACTATAATCTCATGCTGAATCCTGGGAAAATTTCCACGGAAAAGCGCTGGTACGCCGTGCTGGCCCAACTGGGATTGGGCGACGAGGCTGCCACGCTTGACCCGCAGGCCGCTCTGCTCTTGCTGATGTCGGATGCGTCGAATAGTTCATCCATCGTTTCTTGCATCACTTCGGCGCGCGAAAACGCCAGCCAGGTGCGCGAACAAATCAGTTCCGAGATGTGGGAAGGCCTGAATCAGCTTTATCATGAGGTGGTGCAAGCTTCAGCGGGCATCCACGACGATTCCGATGTAACCCGCCTATTTGCGGCCATCCGGGAAGGCATGTACAAATTTTCCGGCGTTACTGACGCCAGCATGAATCACGGCGAAGCATGGCAGTTCATCCAACTCGGCAAATATATGGAACGTACGTCGGCTCTGCCGGCTTTATTGGATGCAGTCTACTCCACGTCCGAGGGCGCGGACGATTTGGATTGGGTTGGCTTGCTTTCCAGTTGTTCCGCATTTGAGGCGTACTGCAAGGTCTACACCGCCGATCTGCAACCGCCATTGATTGCCGAGTTCCTGTTGCTGAATCCTGAATTTCCGTACACGGTCCGCTATTCCACCGAAAAGATGACTGAGGCGCTTGAGGCGATCAAGAAGATCTCCCGCGCGCGTAGAGCCGGCCAAATCGAAAGAATTGTCGGCCGCCTGCATTCCTCGCTCGCTTACGCCCAGATCGACGACATCATCTCAAAAGATTTCCCGCGTTTTCTGAAAAGCATTGTCGACCAATGCCAAAAATTGCACTCTGCCGTGCACGAAGTTTACATCGATTACCCGATTGAAACCGCATTCGAGGCCTGATGTTCTACGCTATTCGACATTTCACGCGCTACCGTTACAGCCGGTTGATTTCGCAAAGCTGCATGGAAGTACGCATGCATCCACGTAATGAGTATTCCCAGCGCTGCTTTACCTTTCAGCTCTCGGTCAGCCCGCGCGTGCGCGTATTCAGCTATAACGACCATACAGGCAATGTGATTCACTATTTCGATATTCCGGAGCCTCACAAGCAGCTCACCATCATTGCCGACGCGCTGGTGGACGTCGATCCGCCCGATGATCTGCCGGAAAGCCTCGCGCGGGATTCCTGGAACGAATTGGATTCCATGATTGAGCGGGATGACTACTGGGACATGCTGATGCCGAGCACGTTCGCGCGTCCATCGGCGGAACTCATGGATCTAGGCAGGAAGCTGGGCGTGGACGACCGCAACGGTAGCGACCCGTTAACGGTGCTTCGCAAGCTCAATGAAGATCTTTTCAAAGAGTTCGCCTACCGCAAAGAAAGCACCACGGTCGATTCCCCGATTGAAGATGCCTTGCGCACCCGTCAGGGCGTATGTCAGGACTTTGCGCACATCATGATCGCGCTGGTGCGTAATTTAAAAATCCCATGCCGCTACGTGAGCGGCTATCTGCATCATGATCCAAAGCATCATGATCGTTCCGCTGACGGAGCGACGCATGCCTGGGTCGAAGCGTTGCTGCCCGGTTTGGGATGGGTTGGTTTTGATCCGACAAACAACCTGCTTGCGAGCGGCCGCCACATCCGGGCGGCCATTGGGCGCGATTACGCGGACGTGCCGCCCACCTCCGGAATCCTGAAAGGCTCAGCCCGCAGTGATCTGAATGTGCGCGTACGCGTCACTCCTTCGGAAGCGGTGCTGCCGCCCGACCAGGAATTCGCTGCCGATGAGGAGTGGTCTAAGTTTCTCGAAAGCGACGAAAAGCCGGAGAAAAAAGCGCAGCAAGCCCAGCAGCAACAGGCCCAACAGCAGCAATAGGCGGCTTTAAAACCGTCCAAACCGCAAAAAATCGCGGTATTCCTGGTCAATCGCTTGAAGCAAAAGCTGTTCTCTGCGCCCCTCGCGCCGCCGCTCCAGGGTTTCGAATAGCACGATCAATAGGCCGAAAACCACCGCTATCGAAAAGACCAAGTCGCCAAAGTCTAGCAGTAGAAACTTCATTGCTCTACTATTTACTTATCACGACCGCTCCCAGGATTCTGAGACGAGTGTTCCGTATAGCGCGGTTTTGCGCGTAATTTGCTTGAATCCATTGGCCGTGAGCGCATTGGAATAGACAGGCAAGCGGCGGACGCGAGATCCGGTCAGGACGCGAAATGCGAGGTACAGCGCTTTCACGAGTAATGCCGCGGCCAAGTTTGGCGTCTGGAATTCGGAAACGATCCATTTGGCGTCCGGTGTCGCGGCGCGCGCAATTCTTCCCACTAATTCTTCAATCTGAGCGTCGCTGAAGCAATCCAGAAAAAAGTGCGTGACCACTAAGTCGTAAGGGCCTTCGAATGGAAAGGTCAGCGCATCGGCCCGCAGCAGCCGTACGTCTGGAGTCGGGAAGTCTCGCGCGAGACAATGTTTTTCGACGCGGCGCGCGGCCAATTCCAGCATATTCTTGCTAAGGTCGATGGAATCCACCTGGGCCGTGCGATTCTCGTTCAGGAACTCCACCGTAAACCGGCCGTCGCCGTCACCCAATAGCAGCGCGCGTTTTGCGGTTGCGGCTTGACTCAGATACTCGCGCCGCCGCTTCTCCAAAGCCCGGCCGAGTGTCAAATATTCGGCGAAGCGGTACCAGCGCGCAATGGGATCGCAATTCATCGTTACTTAAAATGCGCGGTTTGAATCGCCCAATTCATTGCCAGGACAAATATGGGACTACACAGCGCCAGATTCGCCGCAACCGATATCGCGTCCGCCGGAAGACGGGACCGGCATAGCGCCAACAGAGAAAGCGCCGCCCCGCTCACTACGCAGGCTAAGGCGAATTCTGACGGCGCCAGACCAGCTAGGCTCGCGCCCACCGCCAGCAAGGCAATGCCGATGCCTGTAGCACCAAGGTGCTGCCCGGTCCATCTTGTGGCGCCGCTAGGACCGAATCCTGTTCGCGCCCCCGCCAGTTGCCACTCCCAAGTCTCAATGGCCGCGCAATTTGCCCAGCAGAGCAGGGCAAACAGCAACGCCGGCGCCGCTAACAGCTCAGTTCTCCCGCCGCTCGCAAACCAGAGCGGCATGAAAGTGCCCAGCGCGAACAACAAAGCCACTGCGGCTTCACGCGGCCAAAGTCCACGCCAGCTAAGCGGCGCCGCGTGGATCGCCGCGAAGTAGATCACCACGGCGATTGCCAATTCCAATCCGCCATGGAAAGTGGGGGGACGCAGCAGGAAATAGGCGAGTGGCAGAATGCCCAACGCCGCAATCACTCCCAACACCGCCGCCGCGCGAAAATGGCGCCGGTAAAATACCTTCCGCACGGGCTGCCACGCGTTGGGTTCGGGCCGCAGCGCATCCAGCAATTGGTCGGCAACATAGAGGAACCAGACCGTGATAGCCAGCACCAGCGGCTCCATCCGGTTCAAGTACACGCCCAGGCTTTGCGTCAACAGCACTTGCCATAAAACTGCCACCAGCGGCGCGTCCAGATTCAGAATATTCGGCCACTGCCACGGCTTAGGACGAAACTGGCGCGCGGCCCTCACTCCTTATTCGTAGCGCAAAGCTTCGACCGGGTCGAGCCTTGAGGCCTTCACGGCAGGCCAAACTCCGAAGAACACGCCAATCGCCACTGAGATGGAAAAGCCGGCCAGAATGGCCCAGGATGAGACCACGGTATGCAGCGCGGGAACCAGTAGGCTTACTATCAGCGTAACCAGCACGGCAAAAATGACGCCGAAAATCCCTCCCACGCCCGATAGCGTTACCGCCTCAATTAAAAACTGCATCACAATATCGCCGCGGCGCGCGCCGATTGCCTTGCGAACGCCGATTTCACGTGTTCGTTCCGTGACGCTGACCAGCATAATATTCATCACGCCAATGCCGCCCACCAGCAAGCCAACGCCGGAGATGGCAATAGAAATCAGCAGAATCATACCGGTGATCTTGTTGAAGTTTTCAATGATGGAGTCCGGCGTGCTTAAGGCAAAATCATCGGGCTTGCCGTTGGGAACATGGCGCAGCCGGCGCAGCGTGTCGCGTATCTCTTCCACTGCGTCGTTGCGCATGCCCGCCTTGGCTTTTGCGGTCAGAAAGAAATTGTCAGACTGCGGATAGCGGAGGCGCGCCGTCGCCAGCGGCATAATTACCTGCCGGTCTAGTCCGTTCTCGCCGAAAAATCCGCCCTTGGCTTGCGCGAACACGCCACAGACCGTGTATTCAACGCCATCGATGGAAACCGTCCTGCCCACGCCGTCCTTCCGGGGAAACAGCGCGTCCGCCAAGCTGGAGCCGATCATCACGATGCGCGACGCCCGCCTCGCCTCCAGCTCCGTGAAAATGCGCCCTTGCGCCACTGAGCGGGGCGAAATGTTGTACAAATTCGCCGTCACGCCGGAGACATTCAGGTTGTCGGATTCAAACCCCGGCACCTTGGCTGTCATCACGCGTCCAGGCGGCGCGATGATATAGACGCTCAGTGCGATGTCGTCAATGGATCGAACATTCGCCTTCAAATAGGCTGCGTATTCGGGTTGTATCTTGTGCCGCCGCCGTTCTTTGGGCGGAGCGTTCTGTCCGCTCGGATCGCCGCTCAGCCGGCTGACGAAAATACTGTCCGGTCCGAACTCCTGGAAAAAATCGACAATCGAGCCTTTCAGCCCGCCCAATAGCGACGCGACTGAAACCACCGTTGTGATGCCGATTACGATGCCTAGAATGGTCAAGCCCGAACGCAGTTTGTGCGTCGAAATGGCATCCCAAGCCATGGCGAAGGTCGCTTTCGCGTTAATACGCACGGGTGTTGTTGTCATTCAGCGCGCAATGCCTCCACTGGGTCCAGGCTTGCGGCCTTTTTTGCCGGATACCAACCGGAAATGATGCCAACCGCGCTGGATACGAAAATCGAGAGGATGACGTAAGGCGCGGTAATGGCCAGTGTTGCGTCGGCCACCTTCCCAATCACGAATGCGGCGGACGCGCCTGCCAGTACGCCCAAAGCGCCGCCGGCCAGCGAAAGCATTAACGATTCCGTCAGGAACTGCAACATGATGTCTGTTTTGCGCGCGCCCAGGCTCTTGCGAATGCCGATTTCGCGCGTCCGTTCCGTCACGCTCACCAGCATGATATTCATGATGACGATGCCGCCCACTAGCAGCGAAATACTGGTGATCGGCACTACCACAGCCGCAATGACGCCCAATATCTGGTCGGTAAAAGAGCGGACCGAATCAGGCGTGAGGTTATCGAAGTTGTCCGGCTTGCCCGGCCGGGCATGAAAACGCGCGCGTAAGGCGGCCCGCGTAGTATCCAGCGCGGCGTCCAAGCTGACGCCCGTACCCGGCCGGGCTCTCCCAAACAAAACCATATTGGAATTGCCGCCGAACAACGATTGGTATAACGTGCTGGGAATATAGACCGGGTTGTCCAAGCTTTGGCCGAAGGACGATCCCTGCCGTTCGAGCACTCCTACCACAGTGAGATCAATGCCGGATACTTTGATTCGCCCTCCGAGCGGATCACGCCCCGCGAAAAGCATAAGGCGAATGTCATCGCCAATCACCGCAACCGGAACGCGCCGCTGCTCCTCTATCGAAATGAAGAACCGGCCCGTCGCGACCGGGATATCGCGAATCTGCGGCATATCAGCCGAGACGCCGATAACGCTGGCCGCTTCATAAGTCTGATTTTCAGCCTTTACATCTTCGAGGCGCTGTTGATAGGGGCTGTAGAGAACTTCCCCGCCGGTGGTAGCGCGCAGATACTTCAGGTCGTCCACGCGCAGGCGCTTGTTGTATTTCTGCTTGTCGGCCAGTTGCCGTCCGCTGAGCCTGCCCACGGAAGCGATCTGCGCGATCAGGAAACTATTTGTGCCAAAAGCTTTTGACGTAATCTGTTCTGCATAGACGCCCAGCCCGTCAATGGCCGCGCCGACCAGAATGACGCTCGCCACGCCCACAATTACTCCCAGCAGCGTCAGAAAACTGCGTAGCTTGTGCGCGCGAATGGAATCAAACGCCAGCCCGGCCGCCGTCAGCAGTTTGTGAATGGAAGTCATTGCTTGAGCGTTTGCCGTGCTTAATTCAGGATAACTGTTACGCCAACGGCGCGCGGTCACCGCGCTTCGCACGCCCTTTCTGCTTTTGTTCCAACTCAAGCTTTTTGAGCGTGCTCTCCAACTCGCGAGCTTGGGCTGGGTCATGTTGAATCTACTATTCCGAGCCCGGCTCTACTATTTAGTAGTAGAGTGGTCAAATCCCTTAGCTTTGTAGCACCGGCGTTTCGTGAGCCGCGGGTACGACGCCGGCAGGCAGCAAAACCTCAAAGCGCGAGCCTTTCCCTATTTCGCTTTCCACTTGAATGGAGCCACCGTGCGCCTTAACGATAGTCGCCACAAAACTCAATCCGAGCCCTAGTCCCTTTTCCGGATTCGGATCGGGTACGCGGTAGAAGCGATCGAAAATATGCGCCACGTGATCGGGCGGAATACCGACTCCGGAGTCTTCCACAATTAAGCGAACGTTGCTGCCCGCCGTCTCGGCGCACGCTTTCACCCAACCGCCCGCCGGAGTGTATTTGATCGCGTTGGAAAACAGGTTCGTGATCACGCGCTCAATTTGCGTGCGGTCCACCGCGCACATGACTTTTCCCTTCGTGGTGTGCTTCAGCGTGACGTTCGACGCTTCGGCCGGAATTTGAAATCCGTCCACCAATTCCTCCATCAACTCGCCTAAATCGAGCACGCTCTTATGCGTAGGCAACTGGCCCAATTCGGATTGCGAAAGCAGCAGCAGCGCGCGCACCAGGTTCGCCAGGCGCTCCACGTCCGTTAAGGCGTTTTCAATCGCTTCCTGCAATTGCTCTTTGGTTTTGCCGGTCAGCAGCGCCACTTCAAGTTGTCCTTGAATAGCGGTCAGCGGCGTGCGCAGTTCATGCGATACATCGGTGGAAAATTGCCGTGTTTGATCGAACGCCGCTTTCAGGCGGCTGCTCATCTGATTGAACGAATCAATCAAGCGGTCTAATTCGTCATCCGCTCCGCGCCGGGGAATCTGCAAGCCAAGGTTAGATCCAGTCACCTGTTGCGCGGCGCTATCCACGGACTGTAGGGCCCGAAGCGCGCGGCCCGCCGAATACCAACTCACCACCGCGCAAGCCAGCAGCGCTATTGGCAGGAAGATCAAAAAGTTTCGCCGGAACTTGCGAATGATAGCGTCGTCGGCGGCTAAACTTCGCCCCTCCGCTATGTACCAGCGGCGGCCCGTGTCCTTGTCCGTCAACGTGCCGGAAATGATTTGATAACGCACGCGATCCGTGCTGATAATCGTCTTCATCAGCGGTTCGCGCGTTTTTGCCAGTTGCTCCAGTTCACTCAGGATTGTTTGGCGATTTCCCAACTGAGATAAGGCGGGATCGATACTTGACAACGCGTCGAGTTCTCCCTGGTCGTTGGCGAGTACGAACACATCATCCAATTGGGCGTAGGCGGCATTCTCTTCCGGATCGCTCCGGTCCACAAACCAATTGGGTTTCCCGCCTTCGATGTGAATGTATCCCTTCAGCGCGCCTAGTTCATCGGCCAGAATTTGGTTCCCCTGATTCTCGATGACCCTTCTCTGGGTAGCGGTTCCCACAATTCCCACCACGGCCAGAACCACCGCCAGCAGCAGCAAAAAGATGCCGGCCAGCCGGACCCGCAGCGTGAGGAAGAATTTGAGTTGAGGGAAGCGCTCCCGGAGCATTGCGAACTACGCCATTTCCGCGGCTGCGGACGATTGTGTTTCCGGCACATCCAGCATATAGCCGATGCCGCGTACCGTGTGAATCATTTTGAGCGGGTACTTGTCGTCGATCTTGCTGCGCAAATGCCTGATGTAAACATCGACGATATTCGTGAGCCCGTCATAATCCATATCCCAAACATGTTCCACAATCATGGTGCGGCTCAAAGGGCGTCCGCGATTACGCATCATGTATTCGAGGATGCTGAATTCCTTGGGCGCGAGTTCGATGATCTCGTTCGTGCGCGTCACCTTGCGGCGAATGCAATCCAAGCTCAAATCGCCCACTTGCAGGCGCTCGGGCGTAGGCTGTCCGCGCCGCAGCAGAACCCGCGCGCGCGCCAAAAGCTCAACGAAGGCGAACGGCTTCACCAGATAATCGTCCGCGCCTTGCTCCAGGCCCTTCACGCGGTCGTCCACTGAATCGCGCGCGCTCAGAATCAGCACCGGCGGAATGGTCTTGCGGTTCTTGATTTTTGAAAGCACTTGCAGGCCGTCCACATCGGGCAGGCCCAGATCCAGCACGACCAGATCGTACTCGGTGGAATGGACGCGCTCAATCGCGTCTCCCCCCGTATGCACCACGTCCACCGCATAGCCGGCGCTTTGCAAACCGCGCGAGAGAAAGTCGGCGATTCGTTTCTCATCTTCCACTACCAATACACGCATGTTGTCTTATTAGACTCGCTCAACTAGAGTCTACCGGAAGCGCGCCGCCGGACGGGCAATGGCGTGTACGTTTTAGCCCGGGATAAGTGATTGAGTTGCTATGATCGAGGGGCATGGAACTGGCAATCCGTATACACATCGAGGAACTTCCCGAGGCGCTGTATCTGGCCACTTCCGATGAACTTCCTGGTTTAGTTGCACAAGGCCGGACGGTGGCGGAAACGCTCGAGATCGCTCGCGATGTTGCGCGAAAATTGCTGGAAGCTCGCAGGGAGAGAGATGGTATCCCTCAACTCCCTACCACGGCTGAGCGTAAAGATTTCACCATCGTCGTTGCTGCTTAGATGGGGCGGCTTGCGGGATTTCGATATCGCGAGGTTACTCGGAAACTGAAATCTTTCGGCTTCCAATTTGATAGGCAGGCTGCGGGTAGTCATGAAATCTGGTTCGCACCTGCTTCGCAGCGGTACACTACAATTCCAAATCATCCCGGAGATATGCCGGAAGGCACTCTTCGAGCGATTCTCAAGCAAGCTGGAATTGAGCCGAATGACTTTCTCGCGGCGTGACCGCGCGGAACAGAGTACCGTCAATCGCCAGAGGCAGCGGTTTGCGGCTTCGAAACGGGACTCGCTTTCCAGAACGTAAACAGGTGAGAGTAGCGTGTCTGGCCAATAGACAGCAGCACCATGGCCACCAGCAGCACGGCCGTAAAGGTCAGCACTTGCGGGACGCTCAAACCCTCTTTCCAAATGCCTAGCCAACGGCCGTACACAATTTCGATATGCACCCAATAAACGATGAGTGAGGTTGTGCCCAATTGCACGAAAACGCTCCAGCGTTGTACCTCCGCCCCCAGGTTGACCCACAAATACGCCCCCGCCAGCACGGCCAACGTAACGCCCAGTTTGATCAGGATCAACCACGGGCTATTAAGCCAGAAATCGCTATTCGGATAAAACGAATAAGGCAGTTCGGATGCGTAATGCGCGCCGGTGATCAGACCTAGCCCTACCGCCAGCATCCAGAGCATGGTGCGATTCATATCCTCCGGTTTGACGACGCGCAGAATGCTGCCCGCCGCCATGCCGAATGCCAGAAAAGAGGCCCAAGGAAAGAAACCGAAGTAGTCCAAGCTGGGTACGAAATAATTTTGCAGAAGAACTGGCGCCCCCGAAACATCCATGCTGCTCACTAGCGGCGATAATCCCGCAATCAGCAAGCCCAAAATAGTGCACAGCCTGATCCGTTCGCGCGTGCTAAATACCGCCATGGGCGCTAGCAGCAGCATGGCCATTCCCATGCAGTTGAGGATGTCCACTTTCAGCATTCCGATGGCGGGACTGGTGGGGAAGCCGAATACGTAAAGCTGAAGACGGAAGAGGAACGCCAGCAGGAACAGATAGCGGGACCGCTTCAGCGCGGCCGCAACTCGCTTCTCACTGCTGGCTGCCTTTTTCTCCTGGCTGTGCATCAGGAATGCAAACGTGATGCCGGTGAGGAAAAGGAACATGGCGGGCGGCAATCCGCCCAGCAATTGCGACAGCATGAACGGGCCCTTATCACGCAGGTCCGTGCGTGTGAAGGAGTGAAAGACATGGCCTTGAATCATGACTACCGCGGCAAATCCGCGTGTCCAGTCGATAAAGGCCAGCCTGCCCGCGGCTGCTTTTGCTGCGTTCATGGAATAACAGGTGGCAAGCGGTATTTAGGAACCTTTCTTGGCTCCCGGAGGCGGTTTGAAATCTAACTGCTTACCTTTGATTACCGGTTTGAAGTCAATTCCACTATAGGCTGCCAAGAGGTAGTTGTTGGCGGGCTGGTAGAACCGCTGTTGTATTGGATACGCGGCATTCGCGGGAATCCATATCTCAATTTTTAAAAGCTTTTCTTTTACGCTCGCCGACTTCGGAATAAGCAGCAGCTTGGTTGTATCTTGCCCGCCCACGTTCTCCGTGCCTTCCGCGGTGATGTCATAGCCCGCCGCCAGTTCTTTACCCGAAGATCCGAAACCGAGCAGCAGCAGTTGATCCATCAGGTTATTGTTCTTACCGAAATCATAATCCTGATAGAACTGCGTCTTCGGCCAATACATGCGGACGACATTTCCCAGAAACGCGATGACCCGCGCGTCTTTCTGTTGCCTGAAATCGAGAATGGCCCGCACGGATCCGTTCTTCTTCAGCCTCTGCATCACCAAGGTGCCGTCTTCGACTGTTTTGTCGTCGATCGTAGCAGTGTACGTTGTCAGCCGCACGTTTGCCGACATTGCTTGAAAGCCCGGCGCGGCCTGGTCCATCCGGCTGAGAATGGCCGCAGCGCTCTCCGCCTGCAAAACCGCTGCTGGCAAAACGAGAGAGAGGAAACAGCACGCTGTGAACAGGTGTTTCATGTGGAAAAATGGGAAGACTTTATTTCTGCGCGGTATAGGCAATGAAGCCTTTAACTTCTTGCTCCGTCTCATCCCGAATCGGTTCCAGCCGCTCCACGCGCCAATTTTTCCCAGTGCGCCGGTGTATGAGTGCTTCCGCGCGTTCGATACGCCGTGATTCCGGTACACCGCTCAGCAAGTCAGTTTCGATAAAGATGCGATTGGAGCCGTGCAGAGAGGACATCAGCACAATGCCCGATGCTTTGGGCTGGTCTTGGAATAGATCGCGGGGAGTCGCGAAAATGAAGATAAGGATAAGGCCGACAACCAGATCGTATTGCCAGGAAGCTCTGGGAAACTCCCAGAAAATCAGCCGTCGCACCAGACCGGGGGCCGGGGCTATTGGTCCTGTGCCATGATCCGCCACTAATCGAAGTTTAGCATCATAACTATTAATATTTACGCATGACTGCAAGGACCCGGCCCTGAATCTGAAGGCTGGCGGAGTTCACAAAAATAGGGGCCATAGCCGAATTTGCCGGCTGCAAGCGGATGCGCCCGTCAGGTTCGCTGTAGTAGCGTTTCAACGTTGCTTCGGTCCCATCCACCAGCGCCACCACGATGTCGCCGTTGCGCACGGTATCGGTCTTTTCCGCCAGCACGAAATCGCCGCTGCAGATATGGTCTTCAATCATGGATTCGCCGCGCACTTCCAGCGCAAAAGTGCTGGCGTTGCCCGTGAAATCGGAGAAGTACAACGGTTCGGGATTGGCAATGGCTTCCACGGGAGCACCGGCCGCGATGCGCCCCAATAACGGCACTGCGGCACGCTCCGGCTCTGGCGTCACACGGGACTTCTCTTCGGCAAAAAAACGTTCTCCCACCTCCAGCGACCGGCTATGGTTATAGCTTCTACGCAGGTATTGCTTGGTTTCGAGGGCCTGAATATGCTTGTGGACGGTCGCCAGCGATGCCAGCTGCAGACCCGCCGCAATCTCCTCGTAACTGGGGCTGTAGCCGTTCTGTTGAATGAAATTCGACAGAAAATCCATGACTTCTTTCTGCCGCCTGGTTAGCGCCATTGTGCGTTCTCCTCTCTACAGTGTTGGCGAATAAAGGCCGAAAGTCAAGATGAAAGCACAATAACGGAGGCCTGAAATTGTCAAATCGTGATGGGTGTCACCGTGGGTGACCAGATTTTGCTGCATGTGGAAGATGAGGATGTAATCGCTTTTATGCTCGAAACTGCGATCAGCGAATCAGATCCGCAGGTGCGTGTGTGCCGCGTCAGTGATGGCGAAGAAGCGCTAGCATTCCTGCATCAAACCGGAAAACATTCCAATGCGCCGCGACCGGATTTGATCCTGCTCGACTTAGGTTTGCCGCGCCGGAACGGATTCGAAGTATTGGCCGAAATACAGGGAAACACTGGCCTGCGGTCCTTGCCGGTAGTGGTGTTCTCTTCGTCATCATTGCCGTCAGACCGGCGGAAATCGTTGGAACTAGGCGCTTTGGACTTCATCACCAAACGGTCGTCCCTGCAGGGCATGACGGAGGCGATTCGACAAGTATGTGCCTATTTTCCTAAGCACCTTACTTAGTTCATGTTCATGCCGCACATGCCGCCTTGACAGGCGCCGGCGCCGCAGCCGGAGCTTGCTTCGGAAGTGCTCTTGGCGCTGCCGGCCCGCGCGGCAAACGTGGAATATTGCGTGGTGAGGTGATCTTGTCCGCAAGAGGGGCAGGTCACTTCATGGACTTCCGCGCTACGGCGGACTAGTTTCTCGAATTTGGTCCCGCAATCATCGCAAGCGTATTCAAAAATCGGCATGCCCTTAGGTTAGCAGCGAAAAGGGTGGTCCGCTACCATGGCAGGGTCGCCAATGGAAAGCAAAACCGATGACAAAACCCAGGAGTTCGCGCAGCGGCTGGAGCACATCCGGGATCGTCTCGAAAACGCCAAAGTCCCATCTTTTCTGTCGAAGCTCGCACTGCTGGGGTTAGTTGTTTTCTACTTCTTGATGACCGCTGTAATGTCGACCCGGCATTTGTGGCACGACGAGTTATTTACCTACTACATTGCGCAGGCGCCCTCTCTGAGCCGGCTCTGGGAAGAGCTTCACCTTGACCTGAATCCGCCTTTGCTATACCTCGCCACGCGCGCCTCCATGGCGGTGCTAGGAGACCACCCCTACGCAGTACGGTTTCCGTCCATTCTGGCCTTCTTGGCCGGCAGCTTGTGTTTGTATGTTTGGGTGGCTCGTCGACTGCGGCCGTCGTACGGACTGCTCGCCATATTGGCATTTTGGTCCACCCCATTTTTTTACTATTCTTCTGAGGCGCGGCCCTATGGATTGGTCATCGGATTTTTCGGCATGGCGCTGTTGGCCTACCAAAATGCGATACAGATCCCTCGTCGCGCCAGTTCGGTGATGCAGCTTGCCCTTGCGGTCTGCGGCATGATGTTTAGCCACCTGTTTGCAGTGTTCTACTTAGCGCCCTTCGGTTTGGCGGAGTTGGTGCGTCTCTATCGCCGGCGCAAACCGGATCTGGCCGTATGGGCGGCGCTGATGATTCCCGCTTTTTTCCCGTTTATCTATCTTTCTTCGGTGGCACGCTTTCAAAGCAGCGTGTTTCCGGAGTCGTTTCAAGCCTCGCTGCATCGGATTTGGACCTTCTATATCGTCACGTTGAAGCCGGAAGGGCCCATGCTCCTTTTGGCGCTGCTCGCCGCTCTACTCATCGCGTTTGGGCGCGACCGGCCCATACTTTCACAAAAGGCCTTGCCGGATTTACCAGATATCGCCTTCATCGCGGGTGCGCTGGCGATTCCGGTGGTGATCAATCTTGTTTTAATGCGCTCGCACGGCGCCTTTTTTGATCGCTACGGGGGGCCCGCCGCGTTCGGGTTAGCCTTGATTGTCGTATTTTTGATTGCCGCTTACACCAATATCAGCCGATTGGCCGCCATCGCCGCCGGTTGCGTGCTGTTGCTGTATATCCCCTTGGAGAACGTGCTCTCGACCGGTGCGCAGTTACTGCACCGGCACTCCATCTCCGCAACCGCGCCGATAGACTCCGTTAAGCCTGACTTACCTTTGGTGGCGGCCAGCGGGCTGACCTTTCTCGAAATGGATAAATACGCCAGCCCTGCTACCGTGGCCCGCCTGCACTATCTAACGGATACGCAGCTTGCGATTCAATACGCGCACGCCACTATTTTCGAAGGCTTTCCCCTGCTCAAACGCTATTTCCCGATTCGCGCCGGCGTCGATCCATTCCACGAATTTATCCGGCAGCACCCGAAGTTTCTGGTGCTAGGAACGCCTGGTTACCCCGAAGATTGGCTGCTCCGGAAACTAATGGCGGATGGCGACGAACTGAAGTATTTGGGCGATTTTCCGGGTCCGTATAAAGACACCAGCCTGTATGAGATAACCGTCGCCGCAGAATAGCGGCACGTCAGCGGGTGTCCGCGTAACTTCATTACCAGTCCGTTCGAACTAAGATATAGATGATAAGGCAACGCAGGAGCGTCTGAAATGAACAGGCAACGCAGAACGTTTTTGAAGCAGAGTTTCTTCTCAATGGCAGGCCTTGGGATGACACTCGCCGGTGGCTTCTCAACAGCAGCTTTCGGCTTCGCCAGCAAACACGGCAAAGAGGTAAAGCTCGTTGATTTTACAGATTCAGGGCAGCGAAAAGGAGTGATTGAAGTGGAGAAAGTGGAAAAGCCGGACGCGGAGTGGAAGAAGCAGCTAACGCCGGAGCAATTTGAAGTCACGCGTCACGCCGGCACCGAGCGGCCTTTTACCGGAAAATATTGGAATAATCATGAACACGGCATCTACCGTTGCATCTGCTGCGGCAATGCTTTGTTTTCGTCCGAGACCAAATTCGAATCCGGTACCGGATGGCCCAGTTTCTATCAGCCGCTCGCCAAAGAGAATGTACAATCCGCCGCGGACATGTCGCTGGGCATGGACCGCACGGAAGTGCGCTGCGCCAAATGCGAAGCGCATCTGGGACACGTTTTTGAAGACGGTCCCAAGCCGACCGGTCTGCGCTATTGCATGAATTCGGCTTCGCTCGATTTTGTGAAAGGCTAAGCGCGCGCCGCGCTCCCGCTCCGCCTCAATTCGAATTCATTTTGTAGCATAGGGAAAGCTGTAAAACATTTCCATTACCAGGACTTTTACCCATGGCCTTCTGCACGAACTGCGGCACCCAGGTTCCCGATGCTTCTCGATTTTGCGTCAATTGCGGACAGCCCATCGGCGGCGGCGCGGCCAACGCGGCATATCCCCCGCCGGTCTCCACCTTGCCGTTGAAATACGACATCGAAGGCCACAATCTACAAATCGCGCGCGTGCAGTTGGAGCCCGGCCAGGAAATTTACGCCGAGGCCGGAAAAATGATCTACAAATCGGCCAACGTAGATTGGGCTACGCGCATGACGGGGCAGAACATAGGCGACAAGATTCTGGGCGCCATTAAACGCAAACTGATGGGTGAATCGCTGTTCTTCACCTATTTCCACTCCAATATGGGCACGGGACAAGTGGGTTTCGCCGGACACTACCCGGGCAAGATTCAGGTGTTCGAATTGACGCCGGGCCAAACCATCATGGTGCAGCGCGATGGCTTTCTGTTCGCGCAAAGCTCGGTCACCTTGGATATCGCCATGGTGAAGCGGTTGGGAGCCGGCTTACTGGGCGGCGAAGGCTTCATCCTGCAAAAGCTGACGGGACCGGGCTTGGTCTTCGTCCACGCGGGCGGCGACCACGTTGATTTCACTTTAGCCCCAGGCGAGACTCTGCAGGTGCAAACAGGCCATCTGGTAGCGTTCGAACCCAGTGTCAACTACGACATCCAAATGGTCGGCAGCATCCGCACCGCCATCTTCGGCGGCGAGGGTTTGTTCCTGACCACCCTAACGGGCCCCGGCCGCGTCATATTGCAAAGCATGACGCTCGAACGCCTACGGCACGAGCTCGCGCCGGTCGAACACCGGCATTCCGGCGACGAGAGCAGCAACCCCCTCGGCGCCATCACCAGCGGCAATCTGGGCAGTTTCTTCCGGAGTAACGACTAGATCTCTGGCAAGATGAAAGGAGGACCGCAAGATGGCAATTCTCGATTGGTCACAATGTCCCGCTGTGGAAAGCGTTCCCGATAAGCGTAGCGGTGCCTGGGTGTTTCGCGACACTCGCATGCCCGTGGCAACGGTCTTTGAGAATCTTGAAGACATGAGCGTCGAGGAAGTCATGGAAGAATTTGACGTGACACGGGAACAAATTGAAGTGGTGCTTGAGTTTGTAGCCGAGAGCCTTAAGGCTCCGGCGCTGGCGCAATCACCGGCGCCCGCCAATGCTCATTCTCTTTGATCAAGGTACGCCACGAGGACTTGCTCGCGCGCTATCGGAGCATACTGTGATCGAGGCAAAAGCAAAGGGGTGGGACCGCCTGACCAACGGCGAATTACTGAAAGCGGCGGAAGAGGCCAACTTCGAGTTGCTGTTGAGCACTGACCAAAGGATTCGCTACCAGCAGAATCTTAAAGGACGAAAAATTGCCATTGTTGTTTTGAGCGGCAGCACAAAATGGTCGCGAGTACGCCTGTATCTTGAGCGTATTGTTGCGATTGTGAACGCGATAGCGCCAGGCGATTATGCAGAAGTAAACATCCCGCACGCTGCTTTGTAAACGCAACCATCTTGACATAGGGGTATGGGGTATAGTATTGCTATTCAGTAGTGCCCCGTAAAGCCCTTGCTGTTGAACCCGATATCAAAACATCAAACTTGACACGCTTGCGGCGGATCGAAGGGCAGATCCGCGGTCTCCACAAAATGGTGGAGGAAGATCGTTATTGCGCGGATATTTTAGTGCAGATTTCCTCGGTCCAGCAAGCGCTGCGCGGTGTCGGCCAGAATCTCTTGCGGAACCATTTGCAGCATTGCGCGGCGGCGGCGATCAAAGGCAAACCGGCGGAGGCGGATGCCATGTACGAAGAGATCCTGGATTTGTTTGCGCGTTATTCGCGCTAGGATAAAAACGAGATGAGCAGACGGCTGATCCAGTGCTTGATGGTTGTGACGATGCTCGCATCGATCCTTCACGGCCAATGCCTGCTTGCCTGTTCACTCCAAATGCCTGCTCACGCAACCGCCGCCTTGAATGTTCCTAGCGGCGAGCACTCCTGCTGTCCGCATCAGAGCGATCAGAAAAGTCAAAATTCCGAAAAACCGTGCCGGACTGACTCGGCCGCCATCAGTCCATCCGCTAATGAAGTCAGCGTTGCAACAAACATTGTCCTGCTGCCTGTAGTCCTGCTGGACCAGCCGCGCGGCGCACTGCTTCCCTCACTCAATCTCCACTCGCATCCAACGCCGGCTGGCGCCCCTGATAGTTCTTCCCTCAGCCTGCTCTCGTCTATTTCCATCCTTCGTATCTAATCCTCCTTCTCTTGCAAATCTCTAGAGAAGAAAGGAAGACAACAATGAACCGTCGTCGCAATTTTTTGCGCAATGTTTTTGGTTTAGGGGCGGCCGCTGCCGCCTCGAAGCTTGGCCTTGCACAGCAAGCCAATGCTGGAGAGAGAACGCAAGTACAGTCGCCTGATTTAGCAGACTTGCCCTTCACGCTGGATAACGGCGTAAAGGTATTTAACCTGATTGCCGAACCGGTAAAGCAGCAAATTACGCCGGGCCGAATGATCGACGCCTGGGGTTTCAATGGCAGCGCGCCAGGGCCGACCATTCAGATCACGCAAGGCGACCGCGTGCGCATTGTGTTCGATAACCATCTGCCTGAGCCCACCTCCATGCACTGGCATGGTTTCGAGATTCCGCATGCCATGGATGGCGGGCCAGGCATCAGCCAGGACCCTGTGAAGCCGGGCGGCCGCTTCATCTACGAATTCACGCTGCATCAGGCCGGAACTTTCTTTTACCACTCGCACATGGCGATGCAGGAAATGATGGGCATGCTGGGCGCGTTCATCATGCATCCCAAGGCGCCGCTGACTCCGCGCGTCGACAAAGACTTTGTGGTGTTGATGCAAGAGTATGCCGTGCTGCCGAATAACACCGTTCCCAACAGCATGAGCATGGAATACAACTGGCTGACCTTCAATGGGAAATCCGGCCCGGCCTCCACCCCACTAGTGGTTCGCTTGGGTGATCGCGTCCGGATTCGCTTGATCAACCTCGGCATGGATCATCACCCCATCCACCTGCACGGTCACACGTTTTACGTAACTGGAACTGAAGGCGGGCGCATCCCCGAGGCGGCCTGGCTCCCAGGAAATACGGTGTTAGTGGGCGTGGCGCAGGCGCGCGACGTGGAGTTCGTGGCGAATAATCCCGGCGATTGGATGATCCACTGTCACCTGCCGCACCACATGATGAACCAAATGTCTTCAAACGTCGGACCCATGACTCGCCGTGGCGCGGGTATGCCCGCCGGGGTCGGCATGGAGGAAGGCATGGGCATGCTCAAGGGAACGCCCGGCGCTCCCGGTGGAGATGACTACGGCCCCAGTTTAGGCCGCGGATTAGGCGTCGGTTCCACCAACGATCAGGCGACCGGTAATACGCCGTTGTCCTCTGAAAAAGCGATGGAGGCCATGCCTGGCATGCAGCACGAACATATGCAAATGCCCGGTATGCGGATGAATAGCGGTGTAAGTGCAAATGCCAACAGCGTTCCCGGCTTTCCGCAAGACGCCTACATGGAAGGTCCAATGATGCAAATGGACGACGCGGTGAAGAAGCCTCTGAACTACGGCTTGCGTCCCGGCTGGAGCGGTTTTATGCAAGGCATGATGAGTTTTGTCCGTGTGCTTCCACCGGATAAGTACGACGAAGTGATGGAGCAGGTTCGTCAAAGCGGAGCGGCAAAATGATTCAAAAATTCACCACTCCTTTTGTTGTTGCAATCCTTCTGGCCTGGCAGCCTGCTACCCTTGTTGCGCAAACAAACGGATTGCGGCTGGCCGATTTCGAACAATGGGCCGTGCAAAATAGCCCCGCTTTGAAACAAGCCAACGCGATGATCCGGCGCTCCGCGGGCCAAGCCAAACAAGCCGGCCTGCTGCCCAACCCATCCATCGGCTACGCAGGAGAACAAATTCGCGGCGGCGCTTTTCAAGGCGGAGAAGAAGGCGCTTTCATTGAGCAGAACTTTGTTTTAGGCGGCAAACTCCATCTTCGTAGAGAGGTCTTTGCACAGCAGGGAAAATCGGATGAGATTGGCGTCACTGAACAGCACTATCGCGTGTTAAGCGATGTCGGCCAGAATTTCTATTCGACTCTGGCCGCGCAGGAAACAGTAAAGTTGCGTAAGGATCTACTCTCGCTCGCTTCGGACACTGTCGAGACTGCGCATCAACTGGCGAACGTGGGCCAAGCCGATGCGCCGGATGTTCTGCAGGCGGAAGTAGAAGCCGAACAAGCGAAATCGGATTACGCCATTGCGCAGCGCGCGTTGGAGCACTCTTTTCGGGCTCTCGCCAGCGCCGCGAACAAGCCTGATCTGCCATTGGCCCCGTTAGTGGGAGATCTCGAAAACCTGCCGATGCTCGAAGAGAACGAACTTCTGGCCCGCCTTATGAAAGACAGTCCTTCCATGGCCAAAGCGCATCAGGATGTGGAGCGCGCCCGGGCAGAACTGAAAAGCGCCCGGCGCGAAGTAGTGCCTGATCTTTCCCTGCGCGCGGGTTTGCAGCAGAATAACGAACCAATCAATGAAGCTGGAGCGCGAGTGGGCGTGCAGGGCTTCGTCTCGGCTGGAGTGACTCTACCCATCTTCAACCGGAATCAGGGAAACATACAGAGCGCACAAGCAGACGTGGAGCGGGCCACTAATGAGATTGAGCGCGTGCAGCTTTCCCTGCGGCAAAGCGCGCAACCATTGCTGCAGAACTATTTCGCTGATCGCGATCAGGCCGCCCGCTATAAGAATGAGATGATTCCACGCGCGGAAAAAGCCTATCAACTCTACCTGGCCAAATATCGCGTAATGGGCGCGGCATACCCCCAGGTGATCGTTTCCCAGAGAACGCTATTTCAGCTTCGAGTGACCTACGTCCATATGCTCGAAAGCGCTTGGATCAGCGCCGTTGCGTTGCAGAACTTCCTCCAATAAAACGAAAGATGTAATATAGGGGTGGGGGGTATAGATGGAAACTCAAACAGCATTGGCGGAAAAGGTGCTTGACCCTGTATGCGGCATGAAGATCCTTCCGGAGAAAGCAGCCGGAAACTACACATACAAGGGACAAACTTATTATTTCTGCGGCCTCAAATGCCTGGCCCGGTTTAAGGAAAACCCGGAACAGTTCTTAGCGCCCAAGCCGGTCGCTGAGCACGCACATCATCACGCGGCCAGGCTGGCCGCAAACAGCGGCACTGAATACACCTGCCCGATGCATCCGGAGGTCCGTCAGAACGGCCCCGGAAGCTGTCCCAAATGCGGCATGGCGCTGGAACCGCTGCATGTCACGGCGGAAGAGGACGCCAACCCGGAGCTCGCCAGCATGTCGCGGCGGTTGTGGATCTGCGTCGCGCTCACCATACCGTTATTGGGCATGATGTTCTTGGCTCACGGCGGCTCTGGCATGCTTTGGCTGCAAGCCGCCTTGGCGACTCCGGTCGTTCTCTGGGGCGGTTGGCCGTTCTTTGAACGCGGATGGGCATCCGTGGCCACCTGGAATCTCAACATGTTCACGCTGATCGCGCTGGGCACGGGCGTTAGCTATCTCTATAGCGTCGCGGCGCTGATACAGGGCGGTCATTTGGACGTGTACTTCGAGCCTGCGGCCGTCATCGTGACGCTGGTTCTATTGGGGCAGGTTCTGGAACTGCGCGCCCGCAGCCAGACCGGCAGCGCCTTGAAAGCCTTGCTGGGCCTGGCGCCGAACACCGCCCGCATTTTGCGCGAGGGTAGGGAAGAGGATGTTCCGCTCAATCACGTAATGGTGGGCGACCGGCTGCGCGTGCGTCCAGGCGAGAAAGTGCCGGTGGATGGAGTCGTTATCGAAGGCTGCGGCAGCGTGGATGAATCGATGATCACCGGCGAGCCGATCCCGATTGAAAAAGAGCCCGGCAGCAAAATCACCGGCGGCACGCTGAACGGCGGCGGCAGTCTGATTATGCGAGCTGAGCGCGTGGGCGCTGAAACTCTTTTAAACCGGATCGTGCAAATGGTGAGCGATGCGCAACGCACCCGCGCGCCCATCCAGCGGCTGGCCGACGTAGTGGCGGGTTGGTTCGTGCCTGCCGTCGTGCTCATTGCAGCCATCACGTTTGCCGCGTGGGCCATTTGGGGCCCGGAGCCTCGCTTCGCGCACGCCTTGCTGAACGCAGTAGCGGTTCTTATCATTGCCTGTCCCTGTGCTTTGGGCTTGGCAACGCCGATGTCCATTATGGTGGCGACCGGCCGTGGAGCCCAGTCAGGCGTGCTGATTCGCAATGCCGAAGCACTGGAAACTTTGGAAAAAGTAGATGTAGTCGTGGTGGATAAGACCGGCACGTTAACCGAAGGCAAGCCGCGAGTAACGGAGATACGCCCGCTGCCAGGGCAAGACTCCACGGAGTTACTGCGCCTGGTGGCTAGCTTGGAGCAGGCGAGTGAGCATCCGTTGGCAGCCGCCGTTGTAGCTGCCACAAAAGCACAAAATCTCACGCTAGCCAAGGTGACGGGCTTTCAATCCATGACCGGCAAGGGCGTTGTAGGCCAGGTGGATGGCCGCACAGTGGCCGTAGGCAATGCAGCTTTATTCGAAGCTCTATCGCTCGACCCGAAATTTTCGGCAGAGGAAGCCTTGGCCCTGCGTGATCGCGGCGAGACCGTGATGCTAGTGGCCATCGACAATCGCCCCGCCGGATTCATCAGCGTGGCCGATCCCGTCAAGGCTTCGACCGCTGAAGCAATTGCACTCCTGCATAAAGACAACATCCGCATCATGATGCTCACCGGCGACAATCGAGTGACCGCGCAGGCCGTGGCGCGTGCGCTTTCCATCGATAGCGTGGCGGCGGAGGTCTTGCCGGAACAGAAGGCGCAGACCATTAAAAATCTCCAAGCGGAAGGCCGCATAGTGGCCATGGCCGGAGACGGCGTGAATGATGCTCCCGCACTGGCGCAAGCCCAAGTGGGAATCGCCATGGGCACCGGTACTGATGTCGCCATGCAAAGCGCGGGTATTACGTTAGTGCAGGGTGATCTAAGAGGCATCGCGCGCGCCCGCACCCTCAGCCGCGCCACCCTGCGCAACATCCGCCAGAATCTATTCTTCGCTTTCGTCTACAACGCGTTAGGTGTGCCCATTGCAGCCGGTGTTCTGTACCCTGTATTCGGTTGGGCGTTGAGCCCCATGATCGCCAGCGCCGCCATGACGTTCAGTTCGGTGTCCGTCATTCTGAACGCCCTGCGGTTACGCCGCGTAAAACTTTGAGGCGCGAACCCAGCGCGTGTTCGTCAAGAGCGCGATAAAGTAAACATACTGTTTCAAATTTACGGATATGACGAAACTGTTACCCCTCAAAACTGCTCCTCGAAACAATTCTGAGCCGCTCAGCACAAACAAACATCTGATCCGCTGGGTGGAGAAAATGGCGGACCTTGCCAAGCCGGCGGCTATTCACTGGGTTGACGGTTCTCAAAAAGAGTACGATACCCTGTGCGCACTGATGCTGGAGAAGGGCACCTTCACTAAGCTCAACGAAGAGCTTTGGCCCGGCTGCTACTACGCGCGCTCCGATGCAAATGATGTAGCGCGCGTCGAAGACCGCACCTTCATCTGCTCTCTTTCAAAAGACAAAGCGGGTCCGACCAATAACTGGGTCAATCCCTTTGAGATGCGGCGGACGCTGAAAGGCCTGTTCAAAGGCTGCATGCGCGGGCGCACCATGTACGTCCTGCCGTTCAGCATGGGCCCTCTTGATTCGCCTATGTCGCAGATCGGTGTTGAGCTGACAGATTCGCCCTATGTCGTCGTCAACATGCGCATCATGGCCAGAATCGGCCTTCCGGTGTTTAACGAAATAGACAAGGACATGAAGCGCGTAGTGCCCTGCATGCACAGCGTGGGCGCGCCGCTCGAACCTGGACAAGAAGACGTGTCTTGGCCCTGCAACAAGCAAAAGTACATTGTCCATTTTCCGGAAACGCGTGAGATCTGGTCGTTCGGCTCTGGCTACGGCGGCAATGCCTTGCTCGGCAAAAAATGCTTTGCGCTCAGAATCGCTTCCAACATCGCCCGCGATGAAGGCTGGTTGGCTGAGCACATGTTGATTGTGGGCATGGAAAATCCGCAAGGCGAAAAAACCTACGTCGCGGCGGCCTTCCCCAGCGCTTGCGGCAAAACCAATTTCGCCATGATGATTCCGCCCGAGGGTTTTGAAGGGTGGAAGGTCTGGACCGTGGGCGATGACATCGCCTGGATCAAGCCCGACGAAACCGGAGCCTTGCGCGCCATTAATCCGGAAGCCGGCTTCTTCGGCGTAGCACCCGGCACCTCACCCAAAACGAATCCGAACGCCATCGCCACTCTCTCCAAGAACACGATCTTCACGAATGTGGCGTTGACGCCGGAGGGCGGAGTTTGGTGGGAAGGGCTGACAGATACGCCGCCCGCGCGTTGTCTCGATTGGCAGGGTAATGATTGGACACCTGCCATTGGAAAAGCCACCGGGCGGAAAGCCGCTCATCCGAATGCGCGTTTTACCGCGCCCGCTTCGCAATGTCCTTCTATCGATCCGGCGTGGGAAGATCCGGAAGGCGTGCCCATCAGCGCGTTCATCTTCGGCGGCCGCCGCGCCAGCACGACGCCCCTTGTCTATCAGGCCTTCAATTGGAGCTCGGGAGTATACATGGGCGCCACCATGGGCTCGGAAACCACTGCTGCTGCCGCGGGCGCGGTTGGCAAAGTGCGCCGCGACCCCATGGCGATGCTGCCGTTCTGTGGTTATCACATGGGCGATTATTTCCGCCATTGGCTGACCATGCAGCGCACGCTCAGCGTGACGCCGCGCATCTTCAACGTCAACTGGTTCCGCAAAGACTCCGATGGAAATTTCATTTGGCCCGGTTACAGCCAGAACATGCGCGTTCTGCGCTGGATTGTGGAGCGCTCGCGCAGCCAGGCGGCCGGTAAGGAAACCGCTATCGGCTGGATGCCGCGCTACGAAGACATCTATTGGGACGGCCTCGATTTTCCGAAAGAAAAATTCGAAGCACTGCAATCTATCAATCCCAAAAGTTGGCGCTCGGAAGTAATCGGGCACGAAGAATTGTTTATTGACTTGCATGACCATCTCCCGCCGGAGATGATATTCGAACGCGAGTTGCTGATTTGCCGGCTATAACGAAACTGCCCATGATCGTCACGTTGCAACAGCACGTTTTGCAACAGCAAACATACTTCCCCAGCGCGGATGGCACGTTTTCGTGGCTTTTATCGGGCATCACGCTGGCCACCAAAATGGTGTCGTCGCGCATCCGGCGCGGTGGTTTGTCTGACACCTTCGGTTCCGCCGGTGAGGTGAACGTGCAGGGCGAGGTCCAGCAGAAAATGGATGTCTACGCCAACGAAGTCTTGCTGCATTGCCTGGGCGTGCGCGATAGCGTGTCCATGCTGGTGTCGGAGGAAAATGACGAGCCGGTGACCTTGGAGCGCAGCACCGATGGCGGCAAGTACATGGTGGTTTTCGATCCGCTGGACGGCTCGTCAAACATCGACGTGAACGTCAATGTGGGAACCATCTTTTCCATATTCCGGCGGAACGGCAAGCCCGCGGACGTGCTGCAGGCGGGCGTGGAACAAGTAGCCGCGGGCTACGTGGTTTATGGGCCGTCCACCATGCTGATCTACACAACCGGCAACGGCGTTTACGGTTTTACTCTCGATCCCGCCATCGGCGCCTATGTATTGACTCTGGAAAATATTCGGATGCCCAACCGCGGTCCGTATTACTCAGTCAACGAAGCCAATTCGGAGGCATTTCCCGCGCCGTACCGCGCATACCTGAAGTATTTGCGCAGCGGCGAAAGTGGCCGGCCCTACAGTAGCCGTTATATAGGGTCGCTGGTCGCCGATTTCCATCGCACTCTTTTAAAGGGAGGCGTCTTCCTTTATCCGCCCACGGCCAATCACCCCTGTGGCAAATTGCGTCTGCTCTATGAGGCGAATCCGTTGGCATTTATCGCCGAGCAGGCGGGCGGCATGGCCATTGACGGAAAAGGCCGGATCCTGGAAATTCAACCCACGGGCATTCACCAGCGCGTGCCTTTGGTTTTGGGAAGCCCAGCCGAAGTAAAAGATTTTCTCAAATTTGTAGTGTAAATTCAGCTTTCGTTTCCCGCCTGTGGTGTGCCATCCTATGTAAACTTGGCGAGCGCGGCAAAAGCTGAAGTGCCGTTCCTGGAGCCCGGCCACGGACTCAAGAAAGAATTGGGTCTGGGCGATCTCGTGCTCGCGCAAATTCTTTGCGTGGTGGGTTCTACCTGGGTGGGCGTGGCCGCCAAGCTGGGAAAAGCGCATGGCGTCTTCTGGTTAACGGCCATCTCGCTGTTCTATCTTCCGCTTGCCGCCGTCGTGATTTTCCTGAGCCGTCAGATGCCGCTCGAAGGCGGGTTGTATCAATGGGCCAAGTCCGGTTTCGGCGAATTTTTCGGCTTCCTGACTGCGTGGAATTTATGGGTGTACGCGATATTTGTGGTGCCCAGCATTCTGTTTGTCATTCCAACTGACCTGGCTTACTTGATTGGTCCGGGCGCGGAGTGGCTGCCGGAGAGCAAGCAAGTATCTGGATCGCTCATCGCTGCGACAACGCTGTTCATCGGCATCGTGGCCGTCCGCGGATTAGGATTAGCCAAATGGCTGCACAACTCCGGCAGCGTGTTGATCTGTACGGCGTATGCCATTCTGTTGTGTCTTCCTTTGTTTGCGCTATTCAGCGGCCACCCGCGTCCCTACACGCCGCTTCCTTGTGAGAGGCCGCAAATGAGTTGGTTCAGCTTGGCCGTTTTCGGTCAGATGACGGTGGGCGGGTTAAGCGGCTTCGAATACGTAGCCATCATGGCGGGCGAATGCCGCAGCCCCGCGCGCACGGTGGGGCGGTCGGTCTTCATCAGCGCTCCGTTAATCGCTCTCATGTTTATTCTGGGCACCAGTTCCGTGTTGGCCTTTGTAGGAGATCAGCCCATCAACCTCATTGGGCCCATCCCGCAGACTTTCCGGCTGGCGTTCGGCGCATCCGGCCTAAGCGCCGTGGTGGGCCGCTTTGCCATATTTCTGCTGCTCGCGCGCGCCGTCGCCAGTGCCAGCCTTATTTTTACCGGACTCACGCGCCTGCCCATGACGGCTGGCTGGGACCACCTGCTGCCTGACTGGTTTACGGCTTTGCATCCGCGTTGGAAAACGCCTGTCAATTCCATTTTATTTATTGGCGCGCTGCTGCTGGCAATGCTGCTGTTGAGCATGCTCGGCGTGCGCGCGCAGGAAACTATGCAGCTTCTGCAAAACGCGTCTATCGTGCATTACGGGCTGACTTATATGGTGCTGTTTGCTCTACCGTTATTCGGAATTGCTAAATTACGTCGAAGCTTGCCGCTTTGGTTAAAAGTAGTCTCAGTAGCAGGCCTTGTCTCCAGCTTGGTCTCCGTCGTTATCTCCGTTTATCCGATTATTGCGGTTTCGAATCGGCTTTCCTACGCGGCGAAAATTGGCGGCACGGTTTTGCTGAGTAACCTGATTGGCATCCTCATCTACCGCGCCCGCAAGCATCATGCCGTTACCTAAGCCCGGAAATCGTCACCGCATCCATATCGGTGAATTCCTGATTCTCTCCGCCCATGCCCCAGCAGTATTTATAAGACGCAGTGCCCGCGCCCGCATGAATAGACCATCCGGGAGAAACAATCACCTGCTTATTCGCCACCACCAAATGCCGCGTCTCGTCCGCCGGACCCATCAAGTGCACCACGCGTTCTTTCTCCGCCAGATCAAAATACAGATAGACCTCTGACCGGCGCATGTGCGTGTGCGGCGGCATGCTGTTCCAAACGCTTCCCGTTTCGATTTGCGTGAACCCCATCACCAACTGGCAACTCTTGACGCCATCCGCATAAATGTATTTGTGCAGGCGTCTCCTGCTGCTATTTTCAGATGCGCCCAAATCCACCGGCTGCACGTCGGCATGCCGGATAAGCGTAGTGGGATGCACTGCATGCGCGGGATAGCTCAACAGATAATACTCAGCCGGCCCTTGCGGATCGGCGCTCTCAAATACAATCGACTCGTTGCCTCGTCCCACGTACAGGCAGCTGAGTGTTTCCAGTGTGTGCCGTTCGGCGCCCACAGTCACGCTGCCCGTCTGGCCGATATTCAAAATAGCCAGTTCCCGCCGCTCGGCAAAATAAGCACTCTTCAGTTCGTTATAAGTGCCCAGGCGAAGCGGCTCTTTGAGTGGAACGGCAGATCCCACAATTGTCCGGTCCAGATCAATATAGACGGCGCTAATCACGCCCGGCTGAAATAAGTCCTCAACCAAAAACGTGTCGCGTAGTTCTTGAGTCGTCATCCGGGAGTACCGGACGGGGTCTGCCATTTGATAAAGTTTCATGTCTTTTCCCAAGAAAAAGCCCTCCTCCTGACGCGGCCGGTACGCGGCCAAATCAAGAGGAGGGCTTTTCAAAAAACGTTGGTAGTTACTCGCCGCTCTTTTGCAGGGTGGTCAGTTCCGTCAGAACCTCTTCGCTATGTGGCATCGGGCTCACCTTCACGTAAACTTTCCGGATGACACCCTTCGGGTCAATGATGAACGTGTTGCGCGCCGCAACGGTATTTGCCCCGAACGTCTGGGTGGAACCATATTTGTCCACCACGTCGTGACTCGGATCGGCCAACAGTTTAAACGTCAGGTTTTCTTTCGTGCAGAACTGCTGATGCGAATCAACAGTGTCCACGCTTACGCCGACGATCGCGGCCTTCTTGGCGTCATATTGAGCCTGGTCGCGCTGAAAATTGTGAGCCTCAATTGTGCAGCCCTTGGTCATATCCTTGGGATAAAAATAGAGGACCACCCATTGCCCGCGGAAATCATGCAGGCTGACGGTTTTACCTTCTTGAGATTGGAGCGTAAAGTCGGGAGCTTTGGAACCTTCTGCCGGTATTTCAGCGGCGAATAGTGAAGTGGTTCCAGTCACCGTGAGGATCGAAGCGAGTGCCAACGTGGCGAAAGAAGCGGATCGACGGATTTTCATAGTCTCCTATAGAGCTGACAATTTAGGGTCCAGGCCATTTTACCAGGAATTCACTTTCCCCGCCGGAACTCCGCGCGAACCAGGTATCGGAACGCTGGATTGCTATTTAGATTGGGATAACCTAATAACGTATCCGGATGCTTCACAGCCGCTTTTATTCCTGCGTTCTTTCACTCAGTCTAACTACAGCATTAGCATTAGTAACTATATTGTCGTCCTGCGGGAACAGCCGGGGAAAAGAATCTGAGCTTCCCGTACGTCCCATCGGCCGTCCCGTCCAGCTCCATCTGCCCCTGGGTTTGCCACCGCTCGTTATTCCGGGCGATAACCCGGAAACCGTCGAAGCCATCGCACTCGGTCGCAAGCTTTTTTACGACGTACACCTGTCCAGCAACAATACGATTTCCTGCGCCACGTGCCACAATCCCGCGCAGGGATTTGCCGATAGCCGCAGTGTTTCCATCGGAGCCGCCGGCAAACCGGGCACGCGCAACGCGCTTTCTGTTTTAAATGCGGCCTATTCGCCCACGCAATTTTGGGACGGCCGCGCCCCTAGCCTGGAAGAGCAAGCCGGTGGACCCATGGCCAACCCGGTGGAAATGAATCAGCCGCACGATGTCTCCGTGGCGAAGCTCAATGCCATGCCGTCTTATCAAAAGGAATTCGAAGCTACCTATGGGCCCGGCCCCGTCACCATCGGCAAAATCAAAATGGCGCTCGCGAGTTTTGAGCGGACTCTGCTAAGCGGCGATTCGCCGTTTGACCGTTACCAATACGGCGGCGATAAAACAGCGATGAGTCCCTCCGCCATTCGCGGCCTCGCGGTCTTTACCGATAAGAAGCGCGGGAATTGCGCGGCCTGCCACACCATCGGGGAGAAGTACGCGCTATTTACAGACGGCAAGTTTCATAACATAGGCGTGGCGGTGGATGGCGATGGCAATCTAATTGATCTAGGCCGCTACGAAGTAACTAAGCTAGACGCGGACAAAGGAAAATTCCGGACGCCCACTCTCCGCAATATTGCTAAAACGGCGCCTTATATGCACGACGGCAGTGAAAAAAGTCTGAAAGAGGTGGTGGATTTTTACGTCGGCGGTGGAAACTCGAATCCTTACCTGGATCCGGAGATTCACTCTTTGCAACTAAGCGCGGCCGACAAGGCGGACCTCATTGCTTTTCTGCAATCGCTCACCGGCAAAACCATGCAATTGGATGAATCCGCGTCTCTTTCTACTAGTGACAAATGACTATACGCAGATCGCTACATGCCGCTTTACTCGCGGGCACACTGATAGTAATTGGCGCTTGCTCTCGCACCCAATCGCCGCCCGCTCAGGAACAAGCCAAGGCGCCCGCGGTTCCGGAAAAGCCTCCGGAGAAGCCGCCCGTTTATTTTTCCGTTGACCCGGCTACCGCCGGCGTATTGACAGGCAAAGTGCGCTTCACCGGAAAGCGTCCGCCTAAAAAAACTGTAGATATGGATGAGGACCCTACGTGCCAGCAGCTGCATCACACGCCGGTGTCTGATAACGCAGTGGAAGTGAATCGCAATGGAACGCTGGCGAACGTATTCATCTACGTAAAAACTGGCCTGGAAGGCAAAACCTTTAAACCGCCCAGCACGCCCGCTGTGATGGATCAGAAAGGCTGCTGGTTCGTCCCCCGGATTCTAGGTATTCAAACCGGCCAAGAGTTGGAAGTGACGAATTCAGATCCACTCACGCATAACATTCATCCGCGCGCGCATATCAACCGTGAATGGAATCATAGCCAGGCGCAAGGGGCCGCGCCACTGGAGCGCACATTCACGCAGCGTGAAATAATGATTCGCGTGAAATGTAACATCCACGGTTGGATGCACGCCTGGATCGGAGTCGTGGATAATCCATATTTTGCGGTCACCGGATCTGACGGAACTTTCTCGCTCAAGAATTTGCCGCCGGGCGCGTATACTATTGAAGCCTGGCAGGAAGCCCTTGGTTCTCAGGAACAGCAGGTCACCATCGGCCCCTCCGGCAAGAGCAACATATCTTTTAGTTTTAAAGGGGAATAATGCGGTTCAGTAGCTTTGGGTCCTATTCTGTTTGCGCTTTTCTAGTCCTTTCGTCCATGAGTTGTTCCAAGCCCACAACCACTGAGACGGCCAAGGTCGCCCCAGTTGTGGACCCGAACAGCTATCGCATTTACACATCGAACGAAATCTCGGGTGACCTGTCGGTCATCGATTCCTCTACACTCACCGTCATTGCCACGGTGCCGCTAGGCAAGCGTCCGCGCGGCATCCACGCCAGCCCGGACGGCAAGACCATCTATATCGCGCTCAGCGGCTCACCGCCCGCAGGTCCCGGCGTGGATGAAAGCAAACTGCCCCCGCCCGACAAAAGCGCCGATGGCATTGGCGTCTTCGATGTGGAGACGAATAAACTCGTCAAGATGATCCCGGGCGGCTCGGACCCTGAAAACTTCGACGTCAGCCAAGACGGAAAGACTCTCTACATCTCGAACGAAGATGCTTCCGGTATCAGTTTTGTCGACGTGGCGGCCGGCAAGGTGACCAAAACGATCCATACTGGCGACGAACCCGAAGGTGTAAAGGTAACTCCCGATGGCAAGCTGGTGTACGCCACCAGCGAGGATGAAGGCACGCTTTCGGTGATTGATCCGGTGGCTGGAAAGCTTTTGAAGTCATTCAAAGTGGGCCGGCGTCCCCGCAATATCGTCTTTATGCGCATTCTTCCACGCGCTTATGTGAATGCTGAAAATGATGGCGGAATCGTACTGGTGGATACCGACAAGAATGAGAAAATTCAGGCCATCTCACTAGGCAAGCCCGCCGAAGTCAAGCCGATGAATCTAGTTCTCTCCGAAGACGCCTCAAAACTGTACGTAACTACCGGCCGCGCCGGGAAAGTCTTCGTGGTGGATACCGCGACCAACCAGCCCGTGTCTTCCCTTGATGTTGGCAAGCGCCCTTGGGGCATCGCGTTTTCTCCTGACGGCAAAACGCTGTTCACCGCAAACGGCCCCTCGAACGATGTCACCGCCGTGGATGTCGCAACCTTCGCGGTAACGAAGAAGATCAGCGTCCCCGGCGGCCCTTGGGGCGTAATCACGCTAAAACGTTAATCATCCCTGTGGGGCGGCCAATCCTGGCCGCAGCCGTCTTTTAGGCGGCTACAACTTAAGTACGAGGCCGACAGTCCGCGTCAATTCCCCCGATCCAAACTACTGAAACTGAGCGGGAAGCGTAAGCGCCCGAAAGCGTTCAGCGGCTCACGAATACCCTTAAGTCGATGACATTGGGCCAAGCCATGCTTCATCCAATCGCGCCGCGCGTCTTCGGAAAGAAAGAATTGAGACATCAGCGGGTGGTATTCTGCTCGGCGAGAAGCCGGGCCATACCCCGCTGTTTGGTGCCTTCTACAAGGTCGATGACTTGTTGTTCGGAGGTGACTAACCGGCCTTTGCCTTCAGCGATGGAGGCTTCGGCCTTATCGACGGCGACAAGAATACCTGCCCGGCGACGCTCTTTTTCTTCCCACAAGGAAAGGCCCTGCTTAACGGCGTCCTCGGGTCCGTGAATGCGACCGCTCTCAATTGCCTGACGGATAAAGGCTTCCTGGCCGGGTGTGGGATTGACTTCCATGTCCCCAACGCTAGAGGTTTCCCGCTCTGTTGTCAATGCTGCCAAAGCTTAGCAGCTCTCCAGCGTCTACAAATCCAATAATCGTTTTAGAATCAAATGCTCCACCGCCTCGCGTATAGCCTCCAAAGACCGATACCGCGGCTGATAACCAATCAGCCGCTTCGCCTTTTCAATACTGCAATTCGGCGAGCGCGCAATATGCCCCCACGTGATCTCCGCCTCTTTTTCAGTCACCGTCTGTTTCCACTCTTCCCAAGGCAAAAACTTCAGTTGCGCTTCTCTACCGAACCAACTGGCAACGCCGTGCGCATAACCATACAACGTCAGCGCCGCGGGTGAGACGACGTGAAAGCTTTCCCCCACCGCACTCGACCAATTCGCAATGCTCTTCACAAACGCCTGGCTGACATCATCCGCGTGAACATGGTGCACGCATTCTCTCCCCAGGTTCGGTAGACCAATTTCATTACCTTGTGCCAAATCAGTAAAGACCTTAGTGTTAAAGTTACCCAGCGGATTTAATGGCGCCCAGCCTTTCCCCACTAGGTGGCCCGGATGCAAAATGGTAACCGGCAGCCCATTCCGTCGCGCCTCCGCAAGCAGATATTCTTCAATCTCTGCCTTCCGGCATCCGTACTCGCCGAAAGGCGCGCGCGCCTGTTCCTCCGTGGTGGGCACCTCCACGCTGACGCCGTGGACCCAAATCGTACCGCAATGCAGTAAATGGCTCACGCGGCCGCGAAGCGCCTCCACCAACTGCCGCGCGCTATCCAGTGTGTAGCAAGTGAGGTCAACCACGGCGTCCGGCTTGGCCTCCAAAAGCCGCTTCCCAAAATGCCCGACGCTCTCCTCGCTGGCCCGGTCCAGCGTCAACTGCTCTACCTTCTGCCACGCGGCCGAAGTGGTGTACGGCTGCCGCTGGGAACGGCTGACATTCGTCACCGCATGGCCGGCCTCTACTAACCGTGGGACCAAATAACTGCCGATGTGGCCCGTCCCGCCAATCACCATCACGCGCATCGTGTCAACTCCCTATTCGTCCTGCGGTTGATTGTTCAATAGGTTGCTGATCTGCCCGGCCGCGCTGGTCACCTGTTGGCCGGAGAGTTGATAACGCTTCATAGGAAAGCGCGTGAGCGGCGCTGAAATGCCGATCGCGCCGATAATCTGGCCGTCTTCCGCCCGCACGGGCGCCGCCACGCAGCGGACTCCTTCCAAATATTCTTCGTCATCCGTGGCAAAGCCGCGCGCTCTGGTTTCCGCGCAAATCTTCGCTAAGTCGGCAACCGACGCCACCGTTCGCTTGGTATGCGGCGGCAGCGGAGCAGTCCCAAAAACCGCCTCCAATTCCGCGCGGGTAAAATCCGCCAGCAGCGCCTTGCCATGCGCGGTGCAATACAACGGAGTCAGTTCGCCGATGCGCCCCGAAATGGAAATCACCTGGTTTGCCGCGGCGGAGTCAATGAAAAGCGCCTGTCTGCCCTCCCTCACCGCTAACTGCGCTGTCTCATTCGTTTCGCTTGCCAATAGCTTTAGCTGCTCGTGGGAAACCTTAATCAGCATGTTGCCCCAATCGTATTTGTGAGCCAGTCGCCACAACGAAGGTCCTAAGATGTAATCTTTCCGGCCGGTAGGATAGGCCAGAAATCCGCGCCGTTTCAACGTGCCCGCCAGCCGGAAAACGCTACTCCTGTCTATCTCCAGAACGCTAGTCAATTCTCCTAGCGAAACCGGTGCGCTGGCTTTGGCTACCGCTTCAAGGATCGTTAACCCGCGGTCAAGGCTTTGAATCGAGGGCGTTTGCTTACCCGGACTACCGTTCTGTTTGCGTTGCATTTACAAGTGGAGGACTTATACGCATTATGACTCGGTCACCGACGCCCGAGCGCCCACGCGAGAAATCCTGAGAGCCGCTAAGCTTCCGGAGCCTGCCGCCGCCGTCTTCCACTCAACAGATAAATGGCCGCGCGCAGCTCAAGCAGCGGGTCGTCCGACGGCTCAATCCCATCAACCCGCGGAATCGGATCAAAAATGATCTTCTTCTGCTCGTGCGCATTATCCGCGGCTACTTCCGTCAGCACCAGCTTGCCAAGCTCGACAATCGGACGATCTTCCGGCCAATGAATCGTGGCATTATCCACCACGTCGCCATCCGCCGCAGTCTGCACTCGAATCTGAAAACTAACCGGTCCTTTCGCAACTCTAGCGGCAAGCTCGTCAAACAAGAAGTCCGCGCTCTTGTTCTTTAAGGCCGCTTCATCCAAAAACTCATTTCCCGCATCCGGCACAATCCGGTACCGCCCATAGCGGCTAACTCCATCCTTATTCGTGAAGCGCATCGCCGTGACGCCAAAATAAGACTCTCTGGCAAAGCTGGATGGAGATGGTTTCGGCGCTTGCACGAAAGCCAGTGTTTCCGGATGATTGTGCAGAAATAACTCGACCGGCGTAGGCGATTCCTTGGATGAGCCGCTGGCCACGGCAGCCCGCAAGAAGTCCAAGAACTCCTGCCCCGTCCTGGTAGGAAACCCATCGGTGGAATGGGCGACGATGTCCGTGTGCACATGTTCGGCAAGCTGAAACCGGATAGCCATGCCGCGCGGATTGGCGTTTGGATCAGTGTCCGGGATGAGCGGGAGTCCGGTCGAGCTGGAAAAGCGCACCGTAACCGGAGTGGAGTTGCGCGTGACATGCGGCGCGCGCGTCAATGCTTGCGCTTGCAGCGCGGGCGTGAATGTTCCCGTAAGCAGCACGCCGCGCGCGTGGGCCGGCCGGAAGCCCGGGTGTAACCCGAACATCACTTCAAACTGCTTCAGTAGATCTTCGCTCAACGCGATCAATTTTTCGTCCTGAGGTAGTGGCATGGCTCTATCAGTTTAACCGTTTCCCCAACCCCCGCCGCCTGGCGTTTCAATGCGCAGAACGGTGCCGGCTTCCACCTCCAAATTGCACTTTCCAGGCAGTTCGCGCTCTTCGCCATTCACTACCAAGATGCTGCGCCCTCGCGCGCCGTCTTCTCCACCTTGCAATCCATACGGCGCGCCTATCCGCCGCTCCGCTAGCAAAGTAATTTGTGCCTTGCCCAAAAGCTCAACCTCGCGGATCAACCCATCGCCCCCTCGATGCATACCCGCGCCGCCCGAATCGCGCCGGTACGAATAACGCTTCACGCGAAACGGATAGGCATACTCAAGCGCCTCTACCGGCGTGTTCAACGAATTGGTCATGTGCGTATGGATACCGGAAATCCCATCCGAATGCGGCCGTCCGCCCGTGCCGCCCGCGATGGTTTCGTAATACGCGTAGGCTTTGCCCGTGCGCGCATCCACGCCGCCCACTGTCAGGTTGTTCATGGTGCCGGAACTCGCCGCTGGAATTTGATCCGGCAGAATTTTGGCGAACGCCCGCAGCAGCACATCCACAATGCGCTGCGACGTTTCTACGTTGCCTGCCGCCACGGCAGCGGGCGCAAGCGCATTCACTACGGTCTCTGGCGGAATACAAAGATCCACTGGCCGCATCAGCCCAGCCGTAGTAGCCGCCTCGTCTGAGAGCAAACACCGCAACACATAAAACACTGCCGAGTAAGTAATCGCACTAACCGCATTGAGGCTACCCGCCACTTGCGGCGCTGAACCAGTGAAATCAATCGCGATGCGGCCGCGTGTGGGATCAGTCTTGATCTTCACCGCCAGCCGTACCGGCTCGTTCGTGATGCCGTCGTTATCCAGATAATCTTCCGCCTCGAAAATGCCGTCCGGCAGGCTCTCCAATATAGCGGACATCAACCGCTGTGAATGATTGAGTAAGTGATAGGCATTCATCTGAACGCGTTCAAACCCGTACTTACTCACTAACTCGGTAACACGCGCGACCCCAATCCGGCAAGCGCCAATTTGCGCCGTCAAATCCCCTTCGCGTTCTTCTGGCGTCCGCACATTGGTCAAAATCAGCGTCAGCAGCGCCTGGTTCAAAACTCCTCCGGCCACCAATTTCACAGGAGGAATGCGTATGCCTTCCTGATAGATCTCACGGCATAGCCCCATTGATCCTGGAAACATGCCGCCTACATCCGCGTGATGCGCGCGGTTCGCCACAAAAAACGCAGCCTCGGCGCGGCCTTCCACAAACACCGGCACCACCAGCGTGATATCCGGCAGATGTGTCCCGCCATCATACGGGTCATTCAAAATAGCCACATCGCCTGGCTCCAGCGTCAGCTTTCCCAGCGCCGCTTGCACCGACATCGGCATGGAGCCAAGATGCACCGGCATATCGTCGCCCATGGCAATCACGTTGCCATCGCCGTCGAAAACCGCGCTGGAGTAATCACGCCGTTCTTTGATATTCGGGGAGAAGGCGGTGCGCCGCAAGGCAACTCCCATCTCTTCCGCTATCGAATGAAACGCGCTGCGAAAAATCGCCAGCTCAATCGGGTCTGCCTCAACCGGAATTACGCTCATAGATCAGGAACCAACCGTCACAACTAAGTTCGCGAGGCCGTCCACGTCAGCCCTGCATTCGGGAGGAAGAAACGTAGTGGCGCTATATTCCGCCACCACCGCCGGTCCCGTAAACGTATCGCCCGCCGCGAAATGAGCCCGGTCATAAACGTTGCCCGTGAGCCATTCGCCGCGATAATACATCGCTTTGCGTCCAATCAAAGCGCGCTCCGGATTGCCATCGCCGGGTAATAGTAGTTCCGGAGCAAGCCGTTCCGTCGCCACAATGAATCTCACGCGTACATTGACAATTTCAATCGGGCGCTTCCTGTCGCAGTAGCCATAGCGCGCCTCATGCGTGCGATGGAAATCTTCCACGAATGATTCCGTCCAATCCACCGTCAACTCAAACCCTTGTCCCGCATAGCGCAAATCCAAGGTGCGAACCGCCGCGCCTGCAAACCCCTCCTTGCGCATTTCCGCCGCACCAGCGTGCTCCAATTCCTGAAAGTGCGCGTCAAGCGAAGCATCACCGGGCCGCAACATCACCGTACGCGAATAATCGCGCACAATATCCGAAACCAGAATTCCATACGCGGAAAGCGCGCCTGGCATGGGCGGAATTAGCACGCGTGGAATCTTCAACAACTGCGCCAGCGCGCAAGCATGCAGCGGACCTGCCCCGCCAAAACTCACCAGCGTGAAATCTCGCGGATCATAACCTCGCTCCACCGAAATATGCCGAAGCGCGCGTTCCATATGCGAATCAGCCAGCCGGATAATCCCCTCGGCAAAGCTTTCTAAATTCGGCAGCGTCCCTTTCGCCTGGTCCACGTGAACGCGCGTACGCTCAACATCCAGCTTCATGCCGCCGCCCAGAAACGAATCGGCATCCAACCGGCCCAACAGCAGATTCGCGTCCGTCACCGTTGGCTGCTCGCCGCGGCTATAGCAAATCGGCCCAGGGTCCGCGCCCGCTGATTCCGGACCCACCTTCAGAGCGCCGCCTCTGTCGAAGCTGGCCAGCGATCCGCCACCTGCCCCCACCGTGTGTATGTGCAGCGTAGGCACTGCAATGGGCAAGCCCATGATGCGTGATTCGGTAGTCGTGCGCAGCCCCAACCTACTATCGATCAACGAAACGTCGGTGGACGTGCCGCCCATATCGAAAGTCAAAATGCGCTCGTACCCCGCCGCCTTGGCCACCGCCAGCGCTCCCACCACGCCGCCCGCCGGGCCTGACAAAACGGTGCGCACCGGTTCGCGCGCCGCCACAAACGCCGGAATAATACCGCCGGACGACTGCATCACATGCAGCGTCGATTGTTCAGCCTGAAGCGCGCCGTCTAACCGTTCCAGGTAGCGCTGCACTTTAGGCGCAAGATAGGCGTTGATCACCACAGTGGATGCGCGTTCGTACTCGCGGAATTCTGGCAAAATTTCATGCGAGACGGACACCGGAATATTCAATTCGCGCAAGGCGGCCACTACCGCGCGTTCATTCACCGGATTCGCGAATGCAAATAGCAGCGATACCGCTATGGATTCCGGCCCTGCCTCGCGCACCTGCCGCGCTAAATCTTGCAGCTCGTCTTCCGCAACGCTGATCAACACCGTACCATCGCAAGCGACGCGCTCTTTCACGCCGAAGCGCAATTCCTCCGGAGCCAGCGCCGGTTCCTTGCTGAAGGACAAATCATAAAGCTTCGGCCTGGCTTGCCGGCCTATGGCGATGGTATCTTCAAAACCGGCCGTCGTGACAAACGCCACGCGAGCGCCCTTTCTCTCCAGCAGCGCGTTCGTCCCCACCGTAGTGCCGTGCCGAACCTCCGCAACTTGGCCATGCGCAATACTCCGCACCGCGTCTAGAACGGCCTGCCCAGGGTCGGCGGGCGTTGATGGAACTTTTAAAACCTGTAGCCGGCCTTCGGAAAAATAGACACAATCCGTGAAAGTGCCGCCGGTATCAATAGAAATACGGATCATGCTGTTAAGTGGTTCAGCCGTAATTTAGCACTAACCTCCTAATGCCTTCGGGCATACTAATCTGATGGAATCCAGCTTTGTGGCAAACGCGGCCTCCGCGGCGCAGTTTCGCTGGCGGAACACCACCGTGGCGCAGCGCCGAACCCTAGTCGCGGCCGGTCTCGGCTGGATGCTTGATGCGTTCGACGTCATGCTGTACTCCATCGTGCTCGCCACGTTAATGCGCGAGTTCGGCATGACCAAGTCCACCGCCGGCCTGCTGAACAGCTTGACGTTGATCGCCTCGGCCATCGGCAGTTTCGGATTCGGCCTCTTGGCTGATCGCGTAGGGCGCCGCCGCATGCTCAGCGCCAGCATCTGGACGTATTCACTATTTACATTCGCCTGCGGTTTCTCAACCAGCGTCACCATGCTCGCGGTCTTTCGTTTTCTATTAGGCCTTGGCATGGGCGGCGAATGGAACTCGGGCGCCACGTTGGTAGCCGAAACCTGGCCCAGCGCCTGGCGGGGACGCGCCATGGCCATCGTCCAAAGTAGTTGGGCCGTAGGATACGCGCTGGCAGCGGTCGTGGCCAATGCCGTCCTCTCCCGTGCCAATTGGCGTTGGGTATTTTTTGTAGGAGTGCTGCCCGCCTTAGTCACGCTCTGGATTCAGCATGACGTCCCTGAGCCGGAGCTTTGGGAAAAACAAAGAGCGACACCGCCAACCGCGTCCGCGAAGCGCGCCATGTGGCGATCCATCATGCCCAGCCTCCTCTCACTCCTCGGCATGAATACCTTCGGCATGTTTGCCTGGTGGGGCTTGTTTACCTGGATTCCCGCCTACTTGGTCCTCCCCGAAGCCAGCGGCGGCCGCAACTTTAACCAGTTGAGTTTCACTGCTTTTCTCGTTGTGCTGAACCTGTGCGGCATGTTTCCCGGCTATCTCTTATTCGGCGTGCTCGCCGACAAACTCGGCCGCAAACGGACCACCATTGCCTATCTGTTTTTAGCGGCCCTCTCCGTGCCCGCCTTCGCGATCGCGCGCAGCCCCGGCCTGATTCTCTTAACCGCCTCCATCTCGGCCTTTTTCGGTACCGGTTTCTTTACCGGCTCGGGCCTCTTGGGCAGCGAGCTCTTCCCCACGCCCATCCGCGCCACCGCGCTCGGAATTTCCTACAACGCCGCCCGCGGCCTAAGCGCCTTTGCGCCTTTCATCATCGGAGCCATCGGCCAGGCGCACGGCCTATCCTGGGGTTTCGCTGCCTGTGCACTAGCCTTTGCCGCCGCCGGCCTCAGCGCGTTCTGGGTTCCCGAAACCCGCGGCCTCGAACTTCAGTAGCGCATTACTCCTCTAACGAGTACAAATACAGCAGCAACGCATCCCGCTCCTGGATTTCAAAATGGTAGCGCGGCATCACCGATCCCGGCGAAAGCGCCTGTGGTGCTGAAAAATGATCGATGACCCAATCCCTCGAACGCCGATACGCCAGACCATTCAATGCCGGACCGATAGATCCACCCAAGCCATTCACCTTGTGGCAGCTACTGCAAGATCTCGATACATACACACTTGCGCCGCGCACGAACTCTGGAGACATGCGCTTGATCTCGCTTGCCGATTCAGGCGTCAAGTTAGCCGCAAACGATAGGAGAGTGTTTAACTCCACGAATGATATCGATTGCTTACCGCTGGCATCTTTAAAATGCTGGGCCAACCATTGTTTCGGATGCTGCAAAGGTGAGCGGGGAAGGTTCGGCCCGGCTTTAGGCTCGCCTTCCAGAAGGTTATGGCACGAATTGCAATGCAAATTCTGGAAATAAGTCATTCCAGCAATCTCTTCCGGAGGAAATGGCGCCCATTCCAGGAATCGCGCGGGAACACTGACCTTGCGCTTCGGTAAATCCCCAAGCGCCGCTAGTGTAAGTCCGGTCCACAGACTGCCCGCTAAGATAGTAACGCCGATAGCATAGAGCTTTCGATCCAGCCGCAGCGCCGCCGCAAAAAACGGCAATCCCAAGAGCGCCAAGACAGTCAGAGAAGGCAATCCCACCGTGCCGATCCACTCCAGACTTCCGGAAAGAATCTTTAAGGTTTGAAACAGAAATAGAAAATACCATTCGGGTCTGGGAGTGTATAACGTGTCCGTCGGATCTGCCATTCGCTCCAGCGGCGCTTGCAGAAACGCCGCAGCCATAAAAAGCAACGCGAATGCAACAAATACGGCGACTGTATCCCGCCACACCTGCTTGGGATAAAACTTCTGTGGCGTTTCATCCACCAGGCTTTCCCCGCCGACGCCATGCTTCAGCACAAGCGAAAGATGCAAGGTAACCAGCAACACGACAGCTGCGGGAAGAATCAACGTGTGCATGGCATAGAAGCGGGCGAAGGTAACTGCTCCAATACCGTGATCCGCGCCGGCAAGATGCGTAGCGACGGAGCCCAGAACGGGAATCGAACCCATAATTCTGGTAGTGACCATAGTCCCCCAGTAGGCGCGGTTGTCCCAAGGAAGCAGATAGCCTGTAAGTCCGAAGCCCAAGATCACGAGTAATAGCAAAACGCCTAACATCCACGTCAGCTCGCGCGGCTTCTTATACGCCCTCCAGAGAAACACTTGAATCATGTGCGCCACGGTAACGATGATCATGAGGCTCGATCCCCAATGATGCAGGCCGCGAATCAACCGCCCAGCTGCAATCTGGCGCACGATAAATCGCAAACTGGAGTACGCCTCATGTGGAGTGGGCGCAAAGTTCAACGCCAATAACACTCCCGTGAAGACTTGGACAAAGAGCGCAAACAGCGCAACACTGCCGAAGATTTGTGGCCATCCGGCCGATGCTGGAATGTCCTTTAGCAGGAACGCTCTAGCTACCTTTCCTAATCCGGTTCGGCTATCAACCCATTCGCCGCTGCGCTTTAGGAGATCCCACATGGAAGCTAGGCCCTAAGAATCCTGTGGAAGAATCCACAAACGCGAGCCCTCAATTTTCGTCCGGTAACGATCGAGAGGCCTCGGCGCCGGCCCGGCGGTTACCTTCCCGCTTGCATCGAAGCAGGATCCGTGGCACGGGCAAACAAATTGACCTTTCGGAGTCTCCCAACGGTAAGCACACCCCAGATGCGTGCACCAAGGAGAAAACGCCGTAATGGAGCCGTCGCCGTTCCGCACCACCCACGCGCTCGCCTTCTCATTCGTTACGTTCCATCCATCCAGCTGCCGGCTCTCAAACGTAATTTGCTGAGGTGCGCTCAATCCCAGTTTGGGAATCTCTCCCGCATCCGACCAAGCGTCCCGTTTTTCGGGACTATTGGTGGAAAGCAGGTAAGTCCCCGCCGACCCAGTGATAGTAACTCCAATAAGTGAACCCAACGCCGCGATAACAGCGTGCAAAAAACCTCGACGTTCACGCCCAAATTGTTCCGGTCTACTCAAGTAAAACCTCCTGCCCGACACTTGCGATGTTAGTGAAAACGGCGCGCGAAGCTGTCATTGAGTTGTAAAGAATCGGTAAATGTAAAAACCCCTCGCCCAATTCAATGCAGAATAATGAATGGTATTGGTATGCTGACAAAACTTTGCTCCGGCCTCCTGCTCGCCTCGTTCCTGCCCACCTGTCTTTTGCTTGCCCAATCGCCGCCTAGCGCCGGCGCGGATCGCGCCGCCATCCGCAAAATCGTGCAGGAGTATGTAGACGCGCGCGAGAAACAAGATCCCAAGGCCGTTGAGGCATTGTTCACCAGCGATGCCGACCAATTGGTATCTTCCGGCGAATGGCGCAAAGG
>DASXGT010000273.1:0-7984 GCA_036488895.1 Bryobacteraceae bacterium
CTAATTTGACGAAGTCCGCCTGCACTTTGGCGACGTTCGCGCCGCCGGTTTCATAGTTGGCGTAGACCAGGTTGGAACCAATGCCGCGAATCTGGTCAAGGATCAGATCTTTGCTGGCCAGCGAGATGGTCACTACCAGAATGACGGAGGCATTGCCAATGGTGGGGCCCAAGGCAGTGAGGAAAGTGCGGAGCCGATTGGCCTGAAGCGCCTGGAGGCTGAAGCGGATCGCTTCTCTAAGATTCATTGCTTAAAGGGCCACGAGCCGTGAGGGGAGTGGTCCTCCCCAGCTTAACGTTACGCTCCGCCAGCCTGTTTCAATAAGCGGCGTGCTTCGTCTTTGGGCGGGTCATCCACCGAGATTGAAGCGCTCATATACTTTTCGAGCAGCGCTTTGGCCTCGTCCAGGTTTCGCTTTTGCGAAATGAAAACATCCGCGCGGGCAAACCAAATTCGCGCCACGTTCGGATTCGCCTTCTGCGCTTCCGCAAAGATAGCGTCGCTTTCGCGAATGCGGCCCTGCATGGCCAGGAACCGGGCCAATGCGATTACATGGCCTACTTGCTTGGGACCGATAGCGAGGGCACGATGGAAATGATCTTCGGCTAAATCAAATTCTTTACGCTTTTGGGCTACTTTCGCTTGTTCGAAATAACCCTCGGCAGGGTCCAGAGCGGCAGTCTGACCGGCTACCCCAAGCGCTTTATCCATGCCGCCGCCCAGGAAACCGGGCGCTTCCAGGTAATAGTCAAAAAGGTCGCCTAATGCGTCTTGGTTTTTAGGATCAAGCTCGACAGCCTTCTCAAATGCCTGCCGCGCCTTCGAGGCGAAGCCCGGGGCAAAAAGAGGATTGGACGTTTCCGCGCGCTTGCCGTAGGCACGGCCCAGCCAATCCATATAGTCACTATTTTTGGGTGATGCGTCCGTGGCTTTCAGCAAAAATTCGACGGACTTCTTGAATTCGCCCATCATGAAGTAGTTGCGGCCGATCAGGAAATTTGTCGCCGCATCGGAACTACGCCGGTCGAGCAGCGCCAGTGAAGACGCGAAGTCGGTATGCTTGTAGAGATTCTCCGCTTTCGTCAAATCCGCGTTGGTCGCACTTTGGCCAAACGCCATGGCCGCCATTAGCGGAACAACACGCAGCGCTACCGTTATTTTTTTAATGAGACTACCTAAAATCAAGCTAACCCCGGTTGCTCGCATTTTACCCTAACTGTATTCCCTTATGCATCTAAAGGATGCGCAGAAGCGGCCCAAGGTTGCGGAGACCAGATGAAACTCGTCGAAGTACCTGATTCCAGGTAAGATTGAGCGTTCATAAGCTAACGCTCAGCAAAGATATAGTATGCTAACTCTGAAAATTAATTTCTATTTGAAGAAGTGGAGGATTACAACGTTATGTTCGCCCGGTTTCAACGTCCGTTCTTATTAGGGGGTTTAGTGATCCTAGCGGCCTGCAGTGCGTGGGCCCAGACGACCACTTTGGAGGGCGACATCAAGGACGAGAACGGCCAACCCCTGAAGGATAAAGGCGCCGTGATTGTACTGGACCGCACCGACATCAAAGGCCACTACCAGGTCAAGTCAGGCAAGAAGGGACATTGGCTTTATACCGGCCTGCCGTTCGGAAAGTATGACGTCATCCTCCAAATTGATGGCAAAGTGGTCGACAAGGTGGCGGGCGTACAAACCAAGTACGGCGACAGCACGCCAGTCGACTTCGACTTGCAGAAATCCAAACAAGCCCAAGCCGCCAATGCGCAGGCTAGCCAGACCGGCCAATTGACGCAGGAACAGGCCAAGGGCATGTCGAAGGAACAGAAGGACCAATTCGAGGCAGCGGCCAAGAAGAATTCCGAAGCGATGAAGAAGAACAAAGCGCTGAACGATGCCTTCAATGCCGGGCAAGATGCCTTAAAGGCCGCTAACGCCGAACCGGACAAGGCGCAGAAGGCACCGAAGTTCCAAACCGCCATCGATAGCTTCAACAAAGCGGGCGAGTTGGATGCCACCCAGGTGGCTGTTTGGGAATCGCTGGGAGAAGCGTACAACGGCCTAGGCGATACGCAAACCGGCGACGATAGAACCAAATCTTTTGACCAGGCCATTGCGGCTTACAACAAAGCGATCGCCATCAAACCGACGGAAGCCGCGGTTTTCAACCAGATGGGCAACATCTACGGCAAAGAGAAGAAGATCCCCGAAGCCACCGATGCGCTAACGAAAGCGGCCCAACTTGACCCCGCCATGGCCCCCAAAGCCTACTTCAACATGGGCGCCAACCTGGTGAACGGCGGCCAACCCGACAAGGCAGCGGAATTCTTCAAAAAGGCCGCTGATGCAGACCCGAATTACGCGGAAGCCTGGTATCAATACGGCAGCCTGCAGATGATGCTGGGTAAAGTGGACCCCAAAACCGGCGCGCAAACTTATCCGCCCGAAACCGCAACGGCGCTACACAAGTACTTGGACATTCAGCCGAGCGGCCCGCATGCGGCGGAAGCGACAGCAATGCTGGAAGCGATGGGCGAAAAGGTGCAAACCAAGATTTCGGTACCCGGCGCCAAAAAGAAGAAGTAAGCAGGCTCTAGAATGAAGGTGGAGGCTCCCTAAGAGCTTCCGCCGATTCGAGACCAGCTTTCATGTTCCGTGCACTCCTTGAACTGTTCATCACCCTCTTAGCAGCCATGGTGGCCCGGGCGGTCATCAGCAGCATCATGAAGGGCCTTTCGAACGCGACTTCAAGCGCGTTTCAGCAGCAGGGTCAATCCAATCCCCATCAGCAGTACTCGTCTAATCCACAATCCAAACCGGATGCCGGCGGCCCAAAGACTGGCAGCGAGTTGCATAAAGATCCGGTATGCGGCACCTATGTCTCGGAAGCTACGGGCTTTCGCAGGCAGGCTTCGGGTCAGACCTTTTTCTATTGTTCGCAGGCCTGCAAAGATAAGCATGCGCTAGTTGCGCACTAGCTTGCTTCCTAGTTCCCACTAGAGCCACATGAAAGCCAACGTAGAGCAGCTTCACACCTACTTTCTTTTTCCGTTTTCCATCGATCAGGACGCCGTGATGGAAGACCATGCCAAAATCTGGACACAGCGGCAGCATTGGTTCGGAAACCTGGACACCTGGGTCACACAACATGTTGCTTGTGAGTATGAAGCGGTTGCTAAGGAACTGGGCGGATGGCGGCGATGCTCTCATCAGCGGTTTGACTTGGGGTCTTCCGCTTATCAGGACATGGTCTTTTTTCACCCGTTTGTCAGGCAGATTTTTTTTGACACGGGGGACCACAACCAGGACCACGACGCGCTGCTTCGCTGCTATTCCATTACGCTACCTCCCAACCGGCGCCTGTTGTACGATGCGGAAGATGTTCACGGCCACTCCGCCAGTGCGGCCGTCACCGACCTGCGGCTCTCCTTGTTCGCGAACGGCGTCAGCATACTGACGATCGGAATCCAAGCGGCGGACCTGACCTATACGCACACGCTTTGGATGAATGAGATGATGCGGAAAATCTATCCGTCCAGCGACCGGCAGCTTGCGTCGGGAAGAATGCCGAATCGTGTCGCGCTGGTGCTCGAGGAGAACTCGGAACGGCGCGTGCTGGTGGAGGAGAAATTTGAGGACTGCGGTTTGATGGGCTTCCGGCCGCGGCTTTCGAAAATCCTTTTGGCTCTGCTCTACTTCGCTCAATACGAGCAGGAAGAGTTTGAGCCTATCCTGGACGAGCGCATGATTGTCAATACTTTCGTTTCGTTGAGCCGCGAAGGATTGCCCAGCGGTTTTGAGCATTCCGACGATTATGAAATAGCCATGAGCCGCTTGCTCTATGTGGACCGGGATGGCGAGGGATACCGGTACGATCCTGATTTCATCCGCGGCCAGATGGCAAAGGATGTTTACCGCCGCTGGCAGCATGAAGGAACGCTATACGGAATGACAAGTTATTCCAACGTCACCATGACGCTGGCCCAGCCAGGACAGGAGCCCCTGGTGTACCGGATGTTTACGACCAAAAACCATTTCATCGCGATGGTTGCGTTGTTCTACCGGGCAACTTTGCTGGATTTCGCAAAGGAATCCGCGTTAGTCTCGCGCCAGCTGTTTCCCATTTTTTCCGGTCAGATCGTCCGGCATCATCACATCCAGATGGCGACGCGCCTTATGGCCGATTACCATTACTTCAACAACTACTGGTTTTTCAATGAAATTACGACCAAGGACGAAGAGCTGGAACATTTCCAACTATTTTGTAGCGCGTACCGGATCGAGGAGATCAGAAACGAACTTGGCGACGAGATACGAAAACTGGCCGGCTACATCGATCGCCTGTATGCGCTCAGAAATAATGACGCCGTGAACCGCCTCGCGCTATTGAGCATGATTCTCGGCATTGGCGCTTTGGTGACGGGTTATTACGGGATGAACATCCCTCATTTGGCCACGATTTTGAACGATGGACGAATTTCAGTCGGCTCACTCATCGCCACATCGATCATGGCGCTGCTTTCGCTGGTTCTTATCGCCTATATTGTCGTGACGAATTGGGTCGATTACCGAGCCAGTCTTGTGCCGCATAGTTTCCGACGCCCGCTGCCGGATAAGAGCCTCCGCCGTCAAGCCTCGATTACGCAGCGTTGACTTGGATGCCATGGCTATGGAAAGACCCGGTTGAGGGCAAGCAGTGGGCCGTTTCGTCGGTTGAAAAATCGGAGCCAAATTCGGGTAAGGCTTGCGGAGTGATGGGGTTACGGTTGGGTTGGGCGGCTTCGCGGGGTTCCTTGGCGACGCGTTCCTGTTGCAGGCGGCGGAGTTCGGCGGTTTCCTTTTCGCGGCGGCGGACCAGGCGGGCTTCCTGCAAGTGCAGGTTGCGGATTTGCTTTTCGTAGGCGAGGTAGGTTTGTGCTTCGATGAGCCCGGGGCGTACGGCTTCGTCCTGTTCTTCAAATTCGTCCGCAAATTCGATGCGGCCTTGGGCGTAGATGGCCATTTCGAGGCCGGGAATGCGCGCTAGACGCCAGCTCGTGTCGGCGAGCGATTGCACTAATGCTTGCTCTTCCGGGCCAACGGGGTTGAAGTGCTCTTCGTAGCTTTGGATGTGGGTTTGGTATTGAGCGGCGTTATCGGTGGACAGCAGGACGGTGCGGCCGGTCAGGCCGGATTTCAGGGCGTTAAGGCTAGATATGGCTTTGCCGGCTTCGGTGACGGGACCGGTGGAGAGTTGGGCGTTTTCACGGTTGGCGGCGGCTTTACGGGCTAACTTGTTGGCTTTGCGCTCAGCAGCGCGGCGGATGGATCTGGGTGTCATGGTTTGTCTCCTGCAATAGAAATGGCCCGCCAGGCAGGTGGTGAGACCTGCGGGCGAGCCTGCTGGAAAATAGCATGCGGGAGGCGGGAAACGAATTTTCCACATGTGGAAGAAGTATTCTAGGTCATTGATTAGATGGGGGTAATAATTATTTTTTCGAGGCGTGACGCCACCTTCCGAGGTGGCGATTTTTACGGCCTTATGGATTGGCGAAGCTACGCGCGTTTCCCGGGAACTCATCCGTCGAGATCTCCCAGAACGAGACTTCGGGCCAGGGTACCGAAGCCGAGCTTTGTCCGTGTGGCGCGTCATTCGACCAGAGCATCAGGAAGCCAGATGTACGACGTGGCGACTACACGTCTCTAGTGGCTCTGCTTCGGACGGACACCATCGAGCCTTCTGCGGTCAGCTATTCAGCTATAGTGATTGCGATACCTATGCGGCTATCCGCCATCTGCCGGAGGATCATCGCCACGGATACTGGCGTGCTCGTTCTATCTGCCATGGCGTTGGTCGCGCTGCACACCGCGACCAACGGCCAATACGGATTCCACCGCGACGAGCTGGCCACAATCGACGACGCTCGGTTCCTCAGCTGGGGGTACGTGGTATACCCGCCGATTACTCCCTTCGTCGCGCGAGTGTCGATGACGCTTTTTAGCGCGTCGATGATTGGTCTGCGCTTGTTCGCCGCGTTGGCGGTCGGAATCGCCATGGTGCTGACCGGTTTGATGGCTCGCGAAATCGGCGGAAGACGACCGGCGCAACTGGTAGCCGCGTGGGCGGCGGCGATCGCCGGACCCGTTGTGAGTTTCGGGTACCTGTTCCAATATGTTTCCTTCGACTATCTGTGCTGGGTGCTGGCGGCCTGGGTGACCATTCGCCTGCTGAAGTCCGGAGATCAGCGCTGGTGGCTGGCGTTGGGATCCGTCATTGGCTTCGGCATGATGACCAAGTTCACGATGGCGTTCCTGGTCGCGGGCATCGTTTGCGGCATTGTTCTGGACAGACCCCGCTCGCTTCTCAGCAAGTGGTTGTGGTGCGGTGCCGCCGGTGCGTTCCTGATCTTCCTTCCCAACCTCATCTGGCAGCTCCGACACAATTTCATAACGCTGGATTTCCTCAGGTTCATCCATGCCCGCGACGTCCGGCTTGGCCGCGCAAACGGGTTCCTGCTCGCGCAATTCTGGGCGGTGACGAATCCGGTAACGGTGCCAATATGGATCGCTGGGCTGTATTTTCTCTTCTTCAAACCAGAGGGAAAGCGTTACCGTATGCTCGGCTGGATGTATTTGATCCCGCTGCTAATCCTGCTCTTTGCCCGAGGCAGACCCTACTATCTCGCGCCGGCTTACCCCATGCTGCTTGCCGTCGGCGCTGTTTGGGGCGAGCAATGGCTGGAAAGTTTGTCCCCGGCGACTGCTGTCACCATACGCAGGGTGGCTCGGAGAAGCATGGTGGTCAGCGGTCTTGCGACAGCCGTCCTGGTTCTGCCGCTGGCACCGCCCGGTTCAGGCTGGTGGAAAATCGCTGACGCGACGAACCAAAATCTCAATGAGGAATTCGGCTGGCGCGAAATGACGGATGCAGTGATTCGCGCTCGCGATTCGCTGCAGGCGGATGACGCCCCCGTTGGCGTTCTGGCTGGCGATGCCGGTGAAGCCGCCGCCATCAATCTCTACGGCCGCGGCCACGGACTTCCGGAAGTGATCAGCGGCTCAAATTCGCATTGGCTGCGCGGGTACGGCAATCCGCCGCCGAAGACCGTTATCGCCGCAGGTTTTCTGCGCGCCGACCTCGAGACGGTCTTTGCGTCCTGTGAGCTGGCCGGCCACTTTACGATTCCCTACGGGATCGAGAACAACGCCATCGGGGATCACCCGGACATTTTTGTGTGCCGGCACCCAAATGAGCCGTGGGATATGTTCTGGAAGCGATTTCACTCGTTTGGATAGACCTTAGTCGGGCCTCCTGCGCCAGCCTGGTTGCGCCTGAGAGTTGCACGAAACGGAGGCGGTGCTGCGGACACACCCATTCTAAGTGTGGCGCCTAATTCCGCCCCGGAACTAAGGTGGCTCCGTCGGCGGATTTCCCCTTCTAGCGGATTTCCCCTTCTATTGGTTTCTGTGCGCGACACTTTGTTAGACGGTGTAGTGTTTATCGAGAGCTCCGCGCGGATTGTCGGGAACCCGGAAGTTGAGAACGCTCAGCGTTTCAGCCCGGGCCTGCAGTGCATCGACCTGATGATCGTTTGCTTTGGCGATGTGCGCGCGAAGCGTTCCCGTATCGCCTGTATCGGCCAAGGTGAAGGGCACAAGGTTGGCGATCAGGCCACCGGGCCCGGTAGTGATAAGCGTCGCCAGAGGGTGAGCGCGGATCAACTGATGCAGAATCTCAAGTCGCTCCTCCCGAAATGCGGATGGCTGATGCATCTAGGGGTTTCCTCGCGCTAGCAACATTTTAAAGTTCCACCAAGGGACGTCCGACCCTGCCTCCGTTAAGCTGAGTTTTTATGGCAAGCTGGAACCCCACGCAATACGGCACTTTTCTGGATTGGCGAACGCGTCCATCGCGCGATTTGGCGCAACGAATCAACATCAATGCGCCCCGACAAATCATCGATTTGGGCTGTGGACCCGGCAATAGTACAGCGGTTTGTGCGGAGCG
>DASXGT010000016.1:0-62857 GCA_036488895.1 Bryobacteraceae bacterium
TTGCCCATCACCTCGGCCGTTAATCGCGCTTCTTCCAAAACGGGCAGATCGCTGGTACCCGCGCAAATGGCCGCAATCGTCCCTTTGCCATGCAGCGTTTTATCGCGCCACACGCGCACCACTCCCGAGGCAGGAAAATATTCGGTTTCGGGGGCCAGAGCGGAAACTCGCGCGGCCATCTCGGCCGTGGCGCGGGTCAGCAACAGGTTGCTCGATTTCGCCAGCAAGGCTTGGGCGATGCCCGCAACCTGGTCCGGATGCTTCCCTTGGCCCAAAATTACTTCCGGCATGCCATGCCTCACCGCGCGGTGATGATCCACCCTGGCAAAGCCCAAATCTTCGAACGGGAGCTGCCGCAGGTTCTTCATTGCGGCGTCCACGCTGGTCTCGCCGGCGCGTACTTGCTCCAAAAGCTGCTGTAAATGCGGAACATCCATAAAATATATGAGCCGCACACGGAATCCGCGGCATCCCCTAAAATAGTAACGTTAACGTTCTATATGAGCAGCTTCTGGAAACGTCTGCGCCTCACGCTCGATATGATTAAATTCGAGCATTCGGTGTTTGCGCTGCCATTTGCGCTCACCGGCGCGCTGCTGGCGTGGCGCGACAGCGGCTTTCGAGTCACCGGTTTGATTTTGCGCTTCGTCTGGATTATTGTGGCCATGGTCTCGGCGCGCTCCGCCGCCATGACGTTTAACCGTCTTTTGGACGCCGATATCGACGCGCGCAACCGCCGCACGGCCATGCGTCATTTGCCTGCCGGATTGTTGTCCTCCCGCTTCGCTTGGGGCTTTACCTTCGTTTGCGCGTTGATTTTTGTCTGGTCCGCGCGGCAACTCGGCCCGTTGTGTTTTGCCTTATCGCCAGTGGCTTTAGCCATTATCTTTTTCTATTCGTTCGCCAAGCGCTTCACCCTGTTTTCGCATTTGATTTTGGGTTTGTGCCTGGGCATCGCGCCTGCCGCCGCCTGGATCGCGATACGCGGCTCGCTGGACCCGCGTATTCTCTTCCTCACCCTCGCCGTGATGTTCTGGGTCGCCGGTTTTGATGTCATCTACGCTTGCCAGGATTTCGAATTCGACGTAGCGGCGGGCTTGTTCAGCATTCCCAGGCGCATTGGCATCGCCAGCTCACTGCTGGTGGCGCGCCTTTTGCATGCGGCCATGATCGCGTCTCTACTCGCGCTGGTTTTCTCTTTTCAGCTCGGCCCCTTGAGCCTGGCCGGCGTCGTCGCCGTTATCGTCCTGCTAGTCTACGAGCACGGCCTGGTCAAGCCCAATGACCTTTCGCGCGTGAATGCCGCCTTTTTTACGGTTAACGGGTACGTCAGTCTTCTCTTTTTTGCATTCTGGGCCGCAGACATTTTCCTGCATCGCCAATATTCTCCTTAACATCCATGAGCTCCTTCACCCAAACCTTCGCCGCTAGTCCGGTCATTGAAGACCGCCGCCTGCTTCCTATTCTGGAGAAAGTGGAGGCGCGCGAACGTCTGTCGTATGAAGACGGCGTCACCCTATTTCGCACGCCTGATCTTCTGGCGCTGGGCTACATGGCGAACTTTGTGCGTGAACGGCTCCACGGCGACACCACCTATTTCAACGTCAACCGCCATATCAACCCTACCGACGTCTGCGTGGCCAGTTGCCGCTTGTGCGCGTTTGGAAAGAAGGCCAAAGATCCGAACGCCTACACGATGTCGCTTGAACAGGTGTGGGAGGTGGCCGGGAAAGGTTACGCCGAGGCGGTCACCGAATTTCACATCGTGGGCGGCTTGCATCCCGAGCTTTCGCTCGATTGGTTTTGCCAAATGATCGCCGGTCTGAAAGAGCGTTACGCGGGCGTTCACCTGAAAGCCTTCACCATGGTGGAGGTGGCTTTCCTGGCCAAGCGCGCCAAGCTTTCCATTCTGGAGACGCTAAAGAAATTGAAAGCGGCTGGCGTGGATTCGCTTCCCGGCGGCGGCGCTGAAATTTTCTCCGAGCGCGTCCGCCGCATCATTTGCGACCACAAAATCGACGGTAAGGAATGGCTCGAAACCGCTCGCCTGGCACACGGGCTCGGACTCAAGAGCAACTGCACGATGCTCTACGGGCATCTGGAGACGCCTGAAGATCTGACTGACCATCTGATCAAACTGCGCACCGTCCAGGACGAGACCAACGGCTTTGTCACGTTTATTCCGCTCGCCTTCCACCCCGATAATACGGCGCTCAGCCACTTGCCCCGGACTAGCGGCTTCAACGACTTGAAACAAATCGCGGTCTCACGCCTGATGCTCGACAATATTCCTCACATCAAGGCTTATTGGGTGATGATGACACCCGGCGTGGCGCAAATTGCCCAGCGCTTCGGCGCTAACGATATTGATGGAACGGTGGTGGAGGAAAAAATCTACCATGACGCCGGCGCGCAAACGACGCAGCACCTCCGCCGCCAAGATTTGTTGAGACTGATTCGCGAAGCGGGCCGCAATCCGGTGGAACGCGACACGGCTTACCGCCCCGTGACGCGCACGGAATCCGCTTTTACAGTGCTTGTTTAAAGCGCTGACTTTAGTCGGCGTTGGCCGCGCAGGCGCTGCGCAGCAATCCTAGTACGCGGGTGAACGGGTTCAGTTTTCCCTTTTCATTCGCTTCATTCGGCTGCTCTATCCCGCTAAAATATGAGGCGGGCAGGTAGGTAGCCCCTTCGTTTGCCATGCCCATTAGCCAACGGCTACTCGCCGTATCCGTGCTATCGAGCCGGCGCAGATCCAAAACTAGCTGCCTGTTTCTTAAAGTCGTCTTAATTGTCTGCCAGCAACCGTTCAATTCCGTTAGATCGCTCTCGTGCAGTTCTCCCAGCAATTCCAACCGGCACGTATTCACGCTATCGTGGATGTAATACTTAAAGGAAGAGGCTTGGTTTGAGCTGCCATTGAATCGGCGCGGTGCAACTGTTGTCGGGTTTTCAATTGTGTTGCTTTTCGCTTCCGCCATATTACTTCCCTTTTGATTCTTTCCCTGCACGCTAGGTTCCGGTTTTTGTGTCGCGAATCTTATCGGCGGCGTGTGACTCTAAAATGACTCTGACGGCCAAAATTGTGTATGAGTTTACAAATCGGCAAACGGATAAAAGAAACGGCGGGCGCGGCGCCGCGTCCGTCTATTGACAAGTACTGCGTCGCGAACGGATTCTGGATTGACACCCTTGCTCCGGCGAAACGCCCCCGAAACCGGCAGGATAATTGATCAATGGCCATTAGCCAAACTGTGAAGCAGAATTTTGCGATCGTAATCGGATGCTTGATAATTGCAGGACTGCACCCATCGTTTGCGGTTGGGCAAACTGCTCCTCCCGCGGACACGGTGATTGCGCCAGCCGCGCCAGCCACCCCCGCCGATGCGGCTATACAGCCGGGGCAACCCCCTGTGCAAGAAGATAAGCGGATATTAGGCGTACTTCCGAACTACCGCACGGCGGAAATGCCCACCGTTTATACTCCGATTCCGGTGCGCTACAAGATGGAAATCGCCGTGAAGGATTCTTTCGACTACCCGCTGATGGGCGTGGCGGCCATCTATGCCAGTTTTTATCAACTGTATAACAGCCACCCGCAATTCGGGCAAGGCCTGCAAGGCTACGCCAAGCGCCTGGGTACCTCTTATACCGACCAGATAGTGGGGAACATGTTGGCCGAAGGCGTATTGCCGTCACTGTTTCATGAAGACCCGCGCTACTTCCGGATGAACGAAGGAAAGCCGAGCAAGCGCCTCCTCTATGCCATCAGCCGCATTGTGATTACGCGTACTGACTCCGGCGCGAAGTCGTTTAATTTCGCCGAAGTCATTGGCAACGGCATCGCAGCGGGCGTGGGCCTATCTTATTATTCCGATGACCGGCATATCGGCGATTACCTCGAGAATTGGGGAACTCAATTATGCACGGACGCACTCTCGCAGGTTCTGAAAGAGTTTTGGCCCGACGTCAAACGCTGGCATGCGCGCCGCCGGGCCGAAAAACAGGCTGAACAATCTCAGCGTTAGCGTGCCGCGAACGCAGGGTCCGGTCCGAATACTTCGCTGTGCCGTTGCGCGCGCGGAATATGTAGAAGATCCAACGCCTGCTCCATTGCGGTCATAAAGCCGGGAGGGCCGCAGTAATAAAAATCCGCTTCGCGTTCCGGTAAATGGCGGCGTAAAACTTCGTCGCTAATCCGGCCCACCAGGTCATGGTGGTCGCCCTCTACATCGTGAGGACCCACTTCCTCATACAAGACACCTACGCGGATGCCGGGGCGCTTCCGGCCTAATGCGCGAACATGCTCGCGGAATGCGTGATGCGCGCGGTTGCGGGTGGCATGCAGGAAGACCACTTCACGGTTATCCCCGTCTTGCTCGGCCAGGTGCTCCAACATGCTCAACATGGCAGTGATGCCTGCTCCGCCGCTTAGTAAGACGACTGGACGGTCACTCTTGTTTAACGTGAAATCCCCTAACGGTGCGTGGATCTGTAGTAAATCGCCTTCTTTGATGTGATCATGCAAGTAGTTGGAGACCTGTCCGGGAGCGGCCTCGCGCCTGACGCTGATGCGGTAATGGCGGCCGTTGGAGACGCAGGAAATGCTGTACTGGCGTATTTGCGTAAACGGGAAATCGGGCGGTTGAGTTTTTGATGGTTGGATTTTTATGGATATATATTGACCCGGCTCAAAGGCAGGCAGCGGCGCGTCGTCAGCCGGCGTCAGATAGAACGAGGTAATCACTTCACTCTCTGCGACTTTCCGGTCCACGCGGAATGGTTTAAAATCACGCCAGCCGCCCGGTGCGGCCGCGCTCCGGTCAGATAGAGCCGCTTCATGCTGAATCATGATTCCGGCGAGTTGGTTATACGCTGCTCCCCAGGCTTCCACAATTTCAGGGGTGGCTGCGGCGCCCAGTACGTTCTGGATGGCGCCCAGCAAGTGTTTGCCAACGATAGGATAGTGCTCCGGCTTCACCGCTAAGCTGCTATGTTTATTCGTGATGCGCTGCAGCATGCCGCTGAGCAGCTCGGGCTGGTCAATATGCTCGGCGTAGGTCAACACGGCCGCAGCCAAGCTGTTTCCCTGTCCGCCGTCACGCTGATTCGCGGGATTGAAAACGTGATTCAATTCGGGATGCGCCGTCAGCAGGTCCCGGTAAAATGTTTTAGTGATTGTTTGGCCATGCTCACGCAAGGCGGGTACGGTTTTCTTTACAATTTCGCGATGATGGCTAGATAGCGACATAAGATGTACTTGAAATACATCTTATGTCATTTCAAGAGAAAAAGACATATTCTGAATACATGTTTTATCGAAATTTTGGATCACCTTCATGCGCATGACTCTATACGCGGACTATGCGCTGCGGCTGTTAATCTATCTGGCCGCGAAGGATGACGGATTGGCCACGATTCCCGAAGTGGCGCAGAATTATGGCATCTCCAAAAACCATCTGGTGAAAGTGGCGCATCGTCTGGTTCAGGATGGCTATATCACTGGCATGCGCGGCGCGAAAGGCGGCTTGCGGCTGGCCCATCCAGCGGAGACAGTCAATCTAGGCGAGGTATTCCGGCGCATAGAGCCGGACATGGCGCTGGTCCCCTGCTTTCCGCCCGTGAATGCGCCCTGTCCCATTGTGCCGGCCTGTGTGCTGCGCGATGTGCTGGAAGACGCCCGTTCGGCATTCTTGAAAGTTCTCGATGGCTATACTCTCGCCGACTTAGCCGCGCCCAGGAAAAAATTGCGTGAGCTGCTGCGAATTGCCGTTTAACTTGTCTCCCCAAGCTCATATTCGAACTCGTAGGAGTGCTTTCCATCCTTAATGATGATCGTCATTTTACCGCTAAGCCCCGCCAGTTGATCAGTACCCGAATCCGGCACAACCGTAACAGATTGTTGCGGCGTGCCGCGCGTCATGGCGCTGCTGTGCTGCAGAACGAATGTTCCCGTGCGGCCGTGCAGCGATCCGCTCACTCGCTCCATTGCAACGTATCCCGCCGAACCTTTCACGCTTGTCGTCGCGGCCAGCATCTCGCCTTTGCTGGCTGCCTCCAGGTCCCCGTGAAATTCCTTGTCGATCGACATCCTGCCCAACGTTTTTTCTTCCGCCGGCTGCGGGAGCAGCTTCACTTCGAAAGTTCCGTTTGCGTGGTTTATCATAGGACCACTTCATTCTAGAATGTAAGTCGCGACCGCAAAATAATCTAAAAGTGAATAAGGACGTTCCAACCCGGCGGCAGTTCGTAACAGCGGCTGGAATTGGTGCTGCCTCTGCCCTGCTACTTCCCGCGGCACCAGAAACGGCGCCTGATTACAGCATCGAAATCGCTCCGTACTCACTAGACGCATCGCCACGCCATAAGATCAAAACCAGCGCTTATAACGCACAGGTTCCGGGGCCGCTCTTACGGTTAAAAGAAGGACAACCCGTCACCATCGACATTACCAACCAGACAGATATTGCGGAAGTGCTGCACTGGCACGGGCTCTTTCTGCCGCCAGAGGTGGACGGCGCCATGGAAGAAGGCACGCCCATGATTTTTCCTGGAGCCAAAGTCCGCTACACGTTTACGCCGCGTCCCGCGGGCTTCCGTTGGTATCACACGCACATCTTTGCGGGCCGGGATTTGAGTAAGGGGCAGTACAGCGGGCAGCACGGTTTTCTCTTTATAGAGCCGCGTGAAAATCCGGCGCGTTATGACCAGGAATTCTTTCTGGCTCTGCATGATTGGAACGGCCATTTCCTGGCCAGTGAAGACGGTTCCATGGAGCCTATGTATGACGTATCTACCATCAATGGCCGCGTGCTGGGATTCGGCGAGCCATTGAGCGTGAAAGCGGGCCAGCGCGTTCTGCTGCACATCGTGAATTCCAGCGCCACCGAACCGCACTGGATCGCGTTGGCCGGTCACCAATTTCAGGTCGTTGCCTTAGACGGCAACCCCGTGGCACAAGCGGCGCTGACGCCGATGCTGCGTCTTGCCCCCGCCGAGCGCGTCAGCGCGCTGGTCAAAATGGATAATCCGGGTCGATGGATTCTAGGGGAAGTGCGCAAGCATGTTCAGGCCGCCGGGATGGGCATCATTGTGGAATACGCCAACCAAAGCGGGAAGCCGGAGTGGCAGCAGCCCACCTCTCTTTCCTGGGATTATTTTCGCTTCGCCGCGCCTGGTCCCGCACCTTCCGCCGGTTCCACCACTATTGAAATTCCGCTCATATTTAAATCGAAATTCACGGGCCACGGTAACCTCGACCACTGGACCATCAATGGTAAATCGTTTCCCCATACCGACACCGTTGTGCTTCATCAAGGGCAGCGCTACCGGCTGCAATTTAAAAACGAGAGCGCCGATGATCATCCTGTGCATTTACACCGGCACATCTTTGAGTTGCGCCGCATTGCCGGCCGGGAGACGCATGGTGTTTTCAAGGACACCGTGCTGGTGGACGCGCATACGCAAACCGACGTTGAATTCACAGCGGACGACCCCGGCATGACGCTCTTTCACTGCCATCAGCAGGACCATATGGATATGGGGTTCATGATGCTTTTTCGCTACTCTTAAGTTTTGAAAAATTACATGCGTATACTTCTCGCGGCCGCGGGCCTCCTCTGTGCCACTTCTCTCTTCGCGCAAGGCAACTATGAAATTCAGGTCTATGGCGCCGAAACGGTTGCACCCGGCGACCTGATGGTGGAACTACATTCGAACTTCACGCCCATCGGCCAGAGCCATTTGATTGACGGCATCTACCCTACGAATCATCAGGAGCACGAAACTCTGGAACTCACGCAGGGCATTACTAATTGGTCTGAGGTAGGGTTCTACGTCTTCACTAGCGAGCAGGATGGCCATGGCGTGAAGTGGGTGGGCAGTCACATTCGTCCGCGCGTGCGCGTACCTGACTCCTGGCACTGGCCGGTGGGCTTCAGCGTATCCACTGAAATTGGTTACCAACGCCCCATTTACTCGCTAGACACGTGGACCTGGGAAATCCGTCCCATCGTAGATAAAACTTTGGGCCGTTGGTATTTTGCGGTGAATCCCGCGCTGGAACGGACGTGGCATGGTCCCGATGTACACCAGGGTCTGGGATTCGCTCCTGCCGCGAAAATCAGCTTCGACTTCACCAAGCAGATCAGCGCCGGAATGGAATACTACGGTGAGTATGGCGGCATCACACAGATTGATCCGCTACGCGAACAGCAGCAGCAATTCTTTCTCGCTACCGATTTGAATGTTTCGCCGAAATGGGAGATTAATTTTGGTGTCGGCCTGGGAGTAACTGCTTCCACCGATCACTTAATCATTAAAGGAATTATTGGCCGGCGCTTTTCCTGGGGCAAGCACTCCGCGGTTAATTAAGGTGTGTTTACCTGCTCCAGCATTGTTGACAGGAACATCGTATCGAAATCGCCCGCCACAAATCGCTCATCCAATAAAATTCGTTCGTGCAGCGGAATGGTCGTATAAATTCCTTCGATCACGAACATACTCAGTGCCCGCTTCATCCGTTGAATTGCCTCGTCGCGATCTTTGCCATGCACAATCAGCTTGGCCACCAATGAATCGTAATACGGCGGAATGACGCCGTCGGTATAGGCAGCCGTGTCGACACGCACGCCGATTCCACCAGGCAAATTCAAAGCGGTAATGCGTCCCGGCGACGGGGCAAATGTCGTCGGATTCTCGGCATTGATGCGGCACTCGATGGCATGACCCTTCACTGTCACGGGGCCGCCCAAAACGTTGCTCAACGTCTCGCCTGCCGCAATGCAAATCTGCGACTTCACCAAGTCGAGGCCGGTGACCAACTCGGTTACCGGATGCTCCACTTGAATCCGTGCGTTTACTTCGATGAAGTATAGGTTGCCGTCTTTATCCATCAGGAATTCGACGGTGCCCGCGTTCGTATAACCAATCGCTTTCATGGCCACGCGCAAGCTATCGGACAAGCGCTTGCGCAGCTTCGGTGAAACCGACGGGGAAGGGGATTCTTCCAGCAGCTTCTGATGCCGCCGTTGGATGGAGCATTCGCGTTCACCCAAAATTTCCACGTGGCCGTGTTCATCGGCCAGCACTTGAAACTCGATATGGCGCGGCGCTTCCACCAGTTTCTCCAGGTAAACGTCGCCGCAGGAAAAGGCCGCGGCCGCTTCGTTCTGCGCTTGCGCGAGCATCGGCAAAAGCTCAGCCTCGGTCCGCACAATCCGCATTCCGCGTCCGCCGCCGCCGGCTGCCGCTTTCAACATAATGGGGAAGCCCGTCTTCGCGGCCAAGCTAAGCGCTTCTTCGGGGCTCGATAGAACGCCTTCCGATCCGGGCAAAATTGGCACGCCGGCGTGCTTCATAATCGCCCGCGCGCGCTGCTTCTGCCCCATCTGCCGGATCACTTCCGGCTTCGGGCCGATGAATTTGAGACCGGAAAGATCGCACACTTCGGCAAAATCCGCATTCTCGCTCAAAAAACCATAGCCTGGATGAATCGCGTCTGCGTTGGTAATTTCAGCCGCGCTGATGACCTTTGGAATATCCAGGTAGCTGAGCGAGCTCTTCGCGGGACCGATGCACACTGCTTCATCGGCGAAGCGCACGTGCAGGCTGTGCCGGTCCGCCTCTGAATAAACGGCCACGGTCCGAATGCCCAGATCTTTGCAAGCGCAGATGACTCGCAGGGCGATCTCGCCCCGGTTGGCGATCAAAATTTTGCGGAACATTGAGTTAGTGAGGCCGTATGGTGAACAGAGATTCACCATACTCCACGGGCCGGCCGCTTTCGACGTGCCTCGCAATCACGGTGCCCGCCACTTCCGCTTCAATCTCATTCATCAGCTTCATGGATTCGATAATGCAAAGCACCGTCTTAGGCTCCACCTGGTCACCATTTTTTACAAACGGCTCGGCGCCGGGCGCGGAGGCGTCGTAGAACGTGCCCACGATGGGCGACTTTACTACTATGTCCCGTTCCTGGTCCTTGGCCGCAGCGCTGGCCGCCGCTGAAGCCCCCGCAGCTTCAGCGTGAGCAATGGTGGCAGCGGTTGGAATGGTTTGTACTACGGGAACAATGGTCTCTTGAGAAATTCCAGCCGCTCCGCGAATGCGCACGCTGTTTTCGCCGCGCTTCACTTCCAGCTCTAGAATTCCAGTTTCCCGGACTACCTCTATCAATTCCTTGATTTCTGAAATCGTCATGTCAATTGTGGATTAGGCGCTGCCTGGGCTGCTCCCAGGGTTGCTCTTTTGAGCTACAGAACAACCAATTCCTTCCCGGTTGGGGTCAGAATCTCACAGCCGGTCGCCGTCACTATCACCGTGTCTTCAATTCGCACGCCGCCCAGGCCTTCCTGGTACACGCCCGGTTCAATAGTAATGGCCATCCCTGCCTCTAACTTCGTCATTTCTTTCCGGCCCAAGCGCGGCCTTTCATGTATTTCCAGGCCCAGCCCGTGCCCGGTCGAATGTATAAAAAACTGATCCATCCCATAGCCGCGTAAAACTGCTCGCGCGGCCCGGTCCACGCTTGCGCAGGAAGCCCCCGGCTTCACCGCGTCAATCGCCGCTAACTGGCTTTCTAATACAGCCCGGTACATTCGCCGGATCTTCGCGTCCAGCTTGCCTACTGCATACGTTCGCGTCATGTCACTGGCGTAGCCCGCGACGTTCGCGCCCATGTCTATTAATAATAGTTGATCAGGGTTAATTGGATGGTCAGTAGGGTGTGCGTGGGGTAAGGCGCTATGCTCGCCGGAGGCAACAATGGTGTCGAAGGATGTCCCATCGGCGCCCAGGCAGCGCATCCGGTATTCAATTTCCGCCGCTAGGTCCACCTCCGTCATGTCAGGCCGGAATTGCTCCAGCGCGTGCTCAAGCGCCGCGGAATTCAACTGCACTGACGCCCGGATGGTGCCGATTTCCTCTTCTGATTTCACCATCCGGAGTGTCTCTACCGTGCCTGTCACAGGCTTGAGCCGGACGCCAGGCAACGCTTCTTTTAACTGTGCATGTTCTTCATAGCTGACGCGGTTGCTTTCAAAGGCCAGCGACTTCAGCCGCAGCCGTTTTACCAAAGCGGCGATTTCTTTTACCAGCGCGCCTTTACCGATTTTCACTTCACAATCGGATTCAAGCGGCGCTTGCGTCGCGTATCTAGGATCGGTAAACAGCACTGCGCGCTCAGCGCTTAGCAGCACCGCTCCATTACTACCGGTGAAGCCGGTTAAGTAGCGCACGTTGGGGGGCGCCGTTGTCAGAAATGCATCGGCCCGCGCCGGCCGCAAGGCTCCTAGCGCAACCAGCAGGCGTTCGCGCCTTTCTCCAAATGCTTGTAGATGTTCCACTGTTCGCCTTAAGGTTTCAGCAGCAGCTTGCCGCTGGTTTTACGCGCTTCCAAATCCTGCTGTGCTTGCGCGGCATCGGCCAGTTTGTAGATCTTATGAACGCGCACTTTCAGCCGCCCGTCCGCAATCCATTGGAAGAGATCGGAGCTGCGCCATTTCAAGTCGGCCGGATCGCTGATGTAGTTGCCGAGCGACGGTCTAGTCAGAAACAGCGAGCCTTTCTGGCTCAGCACCAGAGGATCGATGCTACCCACTGCTCCGCTCGATTGCCCGAAGCTCGCCATCAGGCCGCGTGGACGCAAGCAATCCAAGCTCTGAAAAAAAGTGGTCTTGCCTACGGAGTCATACACCACGTCCACGCCCTTGTTGCCGGTAAGCTTCTTCGTCTCGGCCACGAAGTCCTGCTCGGTATAGAGAATGACGTGATCAGCGCCGTGCTGCTTGACCAAGTCGGCTTTCTCTTTGGTGGACACGGTGCCGATGACGGTTGCGCCCGCAATCTTCGCCTGCTGCACGAGCAGTATTCCCGCGCCGCCCGCCGCTGCATGAATCAGGCAGGTGTGGCCCGGCTTTAACGCAAACGTGGAATGCACCAGGTAATGCGCCGTCATGCCCTGCAGCAACACCGCCGCGCCATCTTCAAAGCTGACCGCTTCCGGTAAGTTCACCAGAAATTGCTGCGCGACCACCGCGTATTCCGCATAGGAACCGCGCGTCATACAATAGGCCACCCGCTGGCCCACTTTCCAGTCCACCACGCCCGCGCCCACGGCGGCAATGGTCCCCGCGCCTTCTTGCCCCAATCGAACCGGGGTTTCCGGAGCCTTATAAAGACCGATGCGGAAATACACGTCGATGAAATTGACACCGATCGCTTCCAGCTTGACCAGCACCTCGCCGGGACCAGGCTCCGGCGTGGGAAAGTCCATGTAAAGCAAATTCTCAGGTCCGCCAATGGGGTCGGCAACAACTACTTTCATGTAGCCGATTCTATTATGAGCGCGCAAGTACGCCGGTCAACTACACGGCCCAACTGAAATCACGCACCGAGCCCGCCGGAGCATTCTCCTCGGTCAACCGCATCAATTCGAGCCGCAGAGCATCCACCAACGCATGCCAACTGGCATCGATCACGTTATCGGAAATGCCGGCGGTTGCCCAGCTCCGCAGTTGATCACTCCACTCCACCAGCACGCGCACCTTTGATCCGGTGCCGCCTTTGCCGTCCAGTACGCGGACTTTATAATCAGTCAGGCGCACATTTGCGATGGCCGGATAGATAGACGCCAAGCATTGTCGCAGGCAGATATCCAGCGCGTGCACAGGACCGCTGCCCGTTGCCGTAGCCGACTGTATTTCTTCGCCAGCCCGCAGCGTAACGCTGGCCGTGGTCACCGTCTCTTCATTCCCTTGCAGTTTGGTGGAAACCTCATAGCCAACTACATCGAACGGATGAAAGTTCGGATGCGCCGCCTCGCGGACCAACAGCTCAAACGTGCCTTCCGCGCCCTCAAAGTCATAGCCCTCATGCTCCATTTGCTTGACACGTTTAAGAATGTCGCGGCGTACGGTCTCGCTCAGATTCTCTTGCAATCCAAGCTGTTTCAATTTATACGCAACGTTGCCGCGGCCGGATAGATCGCTCAGCAGAACCCGCTGCCGGTTGCCGACCAGCTCCGGCTGTATGTGTTCGTAGGTGGCCGCATCTTTCATAACGGCGCTCACGTGCACGCCGCCCTTGTGCGCAAAAGCGCTGGGTCCCACAAACGCCTGGTCACTCCGTAGGGTCAGGTTCGCCAGTTCCGCCACAAAACGAGCCACATCGGTCAACCGCTTTAGATTCTCCGGACCCACGGTGGTGTGTCCCAGCTTCAATTCCAAATTGGCAAGAATCGAAACCATGTTGGCATTGCCGCAACGCTCGCCGTAGCCGTTCATGCAACCCTGCACATGTGTTACACCGGCTTCCACGGCAACCAGCGTATTTGCCACCGCCACCTCGGAATCGTTGTGGGTATGGATGCCCAGGACGCCGTCAAAACGGGTGCGTACATCCGCTACAATTTCGGCCAGGCGCATGGGCAGCGTGCCACCGTTGGTATCGCACAGGCAGAGCACATCCGCCCCGGACTTCTTGGCCGCCTCCAAGGTCTTCAGGGCATAATCCGGATTCGCCAAGTATCCGTCGAAAAAATGCTCGGCGTCATAAACTACTTCGCGACCGCTGGCTTTTAAGAATGCCACCGAATCGGCAATCAGAACCAGATTCTCTTCTTCGGTGATTCCCAGCGCGCGCCGCACGTGAAAATCCCACGTCTTGCCGAAGATCGAAACCACGGGCGTATTTGCCGCGATCAGTTCGCCGATACTCACATCATCTTCCACGCGATTCTTGGCAAGGCGCGTGGAGCCGAACGCCGTAAGCTTGGCGTGCTTGAGTTTTACGCTCTTCGCGCGCTCAAAAAACTCTTTGTCTTTCGGATTCGACCCCGGCCAGCCGCCCTCAATGTAATCGATTCCCAGCTCGTCCAATTTCTGCGCAATCAACAGCTTGTCTTCAGCGGAGAAGGAGACGGACTCGCCCTGAGTGCCATCCCGAAGAGTGGTATCAAACGTGGAAATCTTCATAAAATTTTGGGTTGAAATGCAATCCTTATCAGCAAAAACAAAAAAGCCACCAGCTGGTTTCTCCCCGCCCGGTGGCCTTGCACGCTTTCAAAATTTGTACAAGAGTCTCAGGCAGGGCCGCTAATGGCCACGCTAATAAGGATGCAGATGGGACGGAAAAAAGACATTGAGACTTTGTTTCCTATAGAATAGCACGCAAGATCAATCTTTCATGCCAGCTCACGCATCAAAATCAGGCGCCTGCAATCATTAACAAAACCCTTAACAAACACATGGCCCTACTCCTGACCTATTTAAATAAGTACTGGCGTCTGGTGGCGCTGGCTCTTTTGCTTGCGGCCGTCAATCAGATTTTTTCGCTGCTTGACCCCTTGATCTTCCGCTACATCATTGACAATTATGCCACTAAATTCCACCAATACACGACCGGCCAATTCCTGCGCGGCGTCAGCCTGTTGTTGGGCGCGGCGGTCGGCGTGGCCTTCGTTTCGCGTGTCGCCAAGAATTTTCAGGACTATTACGTCAATGTCGTGACCCAGCGAGCCGGGGCCGAACTTTACGCCGATGGCGTGGAGCGTTCCCTCTCGCTGCCCTACGCCGTATTTGAAGATCAACGCAGCGGCGAAACGCTGGGCAAGCTGCAAAAAGTCCGTACCGACGTGGAGCGCTTCATTACCGCCTTCGTCAACATCCTCTTCACTGCTACGGTGGGAATTGTCTTTGTCACTGTTTACGCATTGAAGGTGGATTGGGTCATTGCGCCCGCGTTTCTTCTCACCGTGCCGCTGCTCGGCGTAATCAGTTCGGTCTTAAGCCGCAAGATCAAAGTGATTCAAAAGACCATTGTTGCCGAAACAGCCGCTCTTGCCGGAGCCACCACGGAGTCGCTGCGCAATATCGAACTGGTCAAAACTCTCGGCCTGGCACGCCAGGAAGTGAATCGCCTGAACTCGACCACCGGCAAAATCCTCAAGCTCGAATTGAAGAAAGTGCGCTACTTGCGCAGTCTCAGCTTCCTGCAGGGCACCGCTGTGAACCTGTTGCGCACCAGCATTTTGTTCCTCATGCTGTTCCTGATCTTTAGCCAGCGCATTACGGTTGGCCAGTTTTTTTCGTTGTTTATTTATTCGTTCTTCATCTTCGGTCCGCTGCAGGAGTTGGGCAACATTATCAACATCTATCGCGAAACCGAGGCCTCGCTCGCCAGTCTGCAGGAGATTCTGCAAATCCCGGCCGAGGTGAAACCGGCTAACCCCGTGCCGCTGGGCAATCTGGCATCGCTCCAGTTTGATGACATTTCGTTCCAACATCGTTCCGCTAGCCGCCCGGCGCTTTCCGGCGTGAACTTTACTCTTTCGAAAGGCGAGACCGTCGCTTTTGTCGGACCTTCCGGAGCAGGGAAGACTACGCTGGTGAAGCTTCTGGTTGGGCTGTACCGTCCGCAGGACGGTCTGATCCGTTATAACGGCATCGATTCCGAACAAATTGACCCGGACGAATTGCGTTCGCAAATCGGCTTTGTCACGCAAGACACTCAGCTCTTCTCCGGTAGCATTCGCGAAAATCTTCTCTTTGTCCGTCCTGACGCGACCGACGCCGAATGTCTCGAGGTACTGCATCGCTCCGCCGCCGATTCGCTACTGGCTCGCGCGGACAAAGGCCTCGATACGCTTATCGGTGAAGGCGGCGTGAAAGTTTCCGGCGGAGAAAAACAGCGTCTCTCCATCGCCCGCGCGCTACTGCGAAAGCCTCGCCTGCTGGTCTTCGACGAGGCTACGTCTTCGCTCGATTCCATTACGGAAGAAGAGATCACCCGCACCATCCGCGAGGTAGGTCAGCGCGCCGATGTTATGACCATCCTCATTGCCCACCGCCTCTCCACCGTCATGCACGCTGAACGGATTTATGTGCTGGAACGGGGAAATATAGTGGAGCAGGGAACCCACGCGCAGTTGGTAGCGGAGACCGGCCTGTATTATGCCCTTTGGCGTCAACAAATCGGCGAGTCTTTGGCGATTGCTTAGTAGCCGGTCCGCTGAGCTAAAAAATATACTTCAACGCGTTGCGATTCGCGAATCGTGATATGACGCATCGACGCCAAATCCATTCCGAATCCGCCAGGGCTTGCAGTGAGTCACGCTCGGAGCCGGTTTCTAGGGGGAATGCGGCGATTGCAGGGCTATTCTTACCTAGAAGATAAACGTTTAGATTTTAAGCAATATGAATGACACAAGAGTAGCCGGCCGCGTTTGCCTTTCTTTGTACGCTCTTACCGCCATTGCTCTGCTCGGTTGCGGAGAACTGAGGGCCGATCCGAAAAGCTTCGGTGCGGGGGAATTCCAGTTGGCTGTCAAGGAACGGGGGCTCGGCAACCTTCCCCTCGAAGCTGTTCTAAGTCCCGGCGCTATCCCCGCCGAAGGCTTCGAAATTTCGGGTCATCGGCTGGTAGCGGGCGATTCACGGGGCTTGATGTATGGTTTCCTTGCCGCGGCAGAAGAGATCCGGCGGAATGGGAAACTGGCCGCTTTGAAAGAATCGCCGCGTGTTGCCATGCGCGGCATACGCTACTTTTCGCACAACGAAGATCTGGAGAAGGAGTGGTATTATTCGCGCGCCTATTGGGATGAGTATTTCTCGATGCTTGCGCGAGACCGTTTCAATCGCTTCAATCTGGTGTTCGCCCACCAGACGGATTATCTTGCGCCTCCCTATCCTTTCTGGGTGGACCTTCCCGAGTTTCCCAATATTCACGCGCGCCAACTCTCCGCCGGACAACGGCAAAAGAATCTGGAAATGCTGCAATACATCTCGCAGTCCGCCACGGATCATGGCATCGATTTCACGCTGGGCATTTGGGAACAAAATATTCAAAGCTACCGCAAGCCCCCAATGGTTCCCATGACGGAGGGTTTGACTCGCGAGAATATCGGCCCATATACCTATGCCGCGTTGAAGAAGGTTCTGCAACTGTGTCCCAACATCCGCAGCGTGCAAATGAGGACCAATAATGAATCCGGAATTCCAAATGACGATCAAGTGGATTTCTACGGCAAGTATGTTTTCCCCGCTCTGCGGGACGCCGGGCGTCCCGTCACTCTTGATCTTCGTGGTTGGGGCATGGCCGGCGGAATGCTCAAGATTTCTGAGTCAGCGGGAATTACCGCACGTTTGTCCTCTAAGTATTGGGCCGAAGATATTGGACGGCCCTATCACCCGGCGGAAACCTATCCTGGCTATAGTTATTTGAATTTTCTGACAAAGCGTCGGAACTATCAATTCTATTGGGAATTGTGGGCGCTGGGATCGAATCGTCTTCTGCTCTGGGGCAATCCAGATTATGTGCGGAGAGTGGTCCCCACTCTTTCTCTGGGCGATGCCGTAGGTTTTGAAATCGACCCGCCTCTGGCTCAAAAAGGATTCGGGAATGCGCCAGGAAAATGGGGTGTTTTCACGGAAGCTCAAAGCAAGCGGATGTTTTGGAAATGGGAGTTTCAGCGGTATTGGCTTTTCTATCGTTTGTGGGGACGCCTCAGCTACAACCCTCAAACTTCCGATCGCGCGTGGATGGACGAGATGACGGCACGTTTTGGAGTTGCATCTGGCGACGTCATGCGCGCTTATCGGACCGCGAGTGAGGTGGTGCCCGAAATTGTTGCAGTACATCTTGCCGATCCGAATATGTATATCTGGCCGGAAGTGAATCCCGGTGGCCTGGTGGATTCTTATCGCACTGTCCTCCCTAGCGACTGGCGTTACGTCGCATCGATTCCTGAAGCGGTTCACAACCGGTTGACACGCGTTGGCTCGGCGAAACAGACCGCGCCCCAGACTGCGGAACGCTTCGAAGCGATGGGAAAACAAATTGATACAGCGCTGAACCTGGCAAGACCGCGTGTAAAACACAGCCCTGAATGGCTCTCCACGGAACCGGATCTGGAAGTGCTGGCGCTGATGGCCCACTATCATGCGCAAAAACAACTCGCGGCCTATCATCTGGAACTATTCGACCGGACCAGGGATGAGCACTCCCTTCAACTTGCAAAGGAGGAAGTGCGACAAGGGATTTCTATCTGGCGCAACTTGGTGAAATTAACTGACGGTTTGTATCCGGAAACCATGTCCTTCGGGCCCGATGATAAGGGAGACTGGAAAGACAAGCTGCCATATGTCCTACACGATTTGCGCTTGGTGGAGGAACGTGAAGCGATTGACAAGCAATTCGGTAAGTTCACGATTGGCTTCGATTTTGGAGGCCCGGTCAGTCACCAGAAGAGTCCAAACGAATACCGCGCGGATAATTACGTGCTGCAGAACAATGTCGCGCCTGGCTTTACCGCCGTTGGTCCATCCACTCCCTATGATGCTAAACAAGGATACGGCTGGCTAGCCAATGAACCGCGTGAGGCTGTATCGATTCCTCTGACGCCTTATCTGGAGGTTCGCGCCGTCGCCAAGGACCCCAAGAATCTGCCTCGCGACGTGCTCTTTCGCGACTACGTTCGTGGAAACGGCCTGCAAAAATTTGCCATAAACGTGGAGGCCGGAGAATATGAGGCGATCTTCCTGCGCCCTGACCACAGCACGGCTGTCATGATGTTAAGCGCATCCAATGGGCGGCTAGAAGTTCCGTTTCCGTCCGGAGAGTGGTCCATCAGCGGACTTGTTATCCGGCGTAAAGCGGGGGAAACCGTGAATTCAGCGCCGCCCCAGCCACGGCAATGGCCGCGCCCGGAATTCCATCACGATGTACCAGCACAAGCGCTAGTGGGCAAGGACTTAACGCTGCTGCTTCGCGTCACCGGTACAACGCATGCCGAAAAAGTGCGTCTCTACTATCGTCCCCTTGATCAATTGGCAAAATTCAAAATGATCGAACACGCACCATCGGAAGCATTTGTCATACCTGGAAATGATATACCGTCCAACTACGACCTGATGTATTACTTTGAGGTAGTGAACGACGGCGGAACAGGTTGGTTTCAACCGAACCCGCTAACTGAGACTCCGTACTATGTGGTGAAGACAGCTAATAGCGGATCTTGAATCAACGTCTGCATCGTTTGGTCCTGGCCGTCCGGTTGCAGCTAAATCTCATGCGAACCGCGGTTGGCCGCGAAATTAAGATTGGGCCGAGATTTCATTCTAGGACCGGTGTGCGGTGACTAAAGCACTGCTATCCTTTTTATAGATCCGTTATATTTCTGTAATTCTACTTCGATGCACTGAGTTGTGGATCTCAATCGGCGAGTCCAGGTTGCTGGCCCAGACACAGAGGTGATTCGATAAATGACAAGAGCGCAAAAAGCTCATTTCTTGTTTGAGCTGAGCCGGGCGGCTTCCGTGTCAGGCTTGTCTGCTTTGATTTTCTTGTTTTTCTACGTGGCGCCCACGGGTCTGGAGGCGCTGCTAATCAACTATTTAAATCCCTCCTTAGCAGTTGCCGCGGTAGGAGACGTGTCGTCTTACGTGGTCTTGTATTTTCTTGGTTTTCGACGCACGGCCGCTGCCGTTTACCTGCTGTCGAAGTTCATGGAGATTACTCTTTTGAAGAGCCAGATGATCACTATGTCCGGCCTGATCTGGGTAAGCGATTTGCTTCCTACAATCACTTGCTGCCTTTTGCTTTCGTGGATGATTTTTTTCTCCAGCAAAATGCCCTTTAGCGAACAGCAGTAAAGGCACGCCGCTGCTTTCCAAATATTATCCGTAAAACGAACGAACTTTTTGGAACTTCTCGTCCATTTGCGGCAATACTTTGTGAAAGTAAACTTAGCGTGAGGATCAGGCAGCCCAAAGACAACTTGAATGATGACGATTTGCTTCGACTGTCGGGAAAGGGCGACGAGGATGCTTTCTTGGCTCTTTACCATCGTCATCAAGGGCCGGTCTTCCGATTTGCGCTGCATATGTCGGGGCGCCGGGAAATAGCGGAGGAAGTTACCCAGGACGTTTTCATGACACTGCTTTCCGAACCGAAATTGTATGCAGCCGGCCGGGGACCGTTGCAGGGCTACCTGATCGGGATTGCCCGCAACAAAGTGCGGCGGCAATTGGCACAGAGTCGCATGTGGACCTCCGGCGAGAGTATTGCCGGCCAAGGCGCTTCGTTATTCGAAGGATTAAACAAGGAGCGGGAATTGGCCGCACTGCAGAGCGCCATATTCAGTCTTCCGCCGAATTACCGGGAGGTGATTGTGCTGTGTGATCTGGAGAATATGGATTACGCCCAAATCGCCCGTCAGTTGGGTTGCGCCGTAGGAACGGTGCGGTCAAGATTGCATCGGGCGCGGGCAATCTTAGGCGCGAGATTGCGAAAAAGCCAAGGGTGCCCGGTATGAGTGAGAACAACGATGTGAAAGATTGTCTCCGGGCTTTGGCGGAAGCTGTGCGACAGGGCGCTGGTCCGTCCGTCCAGCAGCGACTGTTGGTCCGTTTTCGAGAGCGGCGGGACAACCAGCGGCGCCGTAAGTATCTCGCGGGAATAGCTGCCTCCCTAATGGTAGCGGCGGGGTTGTACCTGGCCGTGTTCCAACATCAGAAGGCAATTCAAGGTGTTTTGCATAACGAGGATAACCAGACATCCGGCTTCATTACACTGCCGTACGCACAAAGCGGGGTGCCGTTGGAACAGCCAGTGATTGTGCGTGTCGACATTCCGGTTTCTGAACTGGGCATGATGGGCGTGCGTGTTACGCCAAGCAGGGTTAAGGAAAGGGTCAGGGCGGATTTGCTGATTGGACAGGATGGCGTCGCCCGGGCTGTGAGAGTCGTTGAGTAGTTCGATGAAAAGAGGAGAACTTTATGTATAAAGCTTTGATCATTTCGGTCCTGAGTGTGGCGGGTGCGTTTGGACAAGCAACAATAGCGATTCAAAAAGGAGCTGTTCAGATGAGCGACACGGTTGCATTCGGCCCTATGGGGATCACTACCGCGTTGGCGGGACCAATGGTGAACGTTACTGCTGCGCCCTACTCAGCTCAAGCCACGACAGAGCGGGTGCAAACGCTTGCGGATGGAAACCGGATCGTGCAGACCACTTCCGGCAGCGTGGCGCGGGACAGCCAGGGCCGTGTTCGGCGAGACGAATCGCTGCCGGACCTGAAGCTGGGCGGTGGAGACGCGCCGCGCATCGTCATGATTGACGACCCGGTCGCGCAGGTGCACTGGACGCTGGATGCGGAGTCAAAGAGAGCAATAAAGATGGCGCTTCCCAACATAAAGTCCGGACCGTTTGGCGTTGTTGCCGGATCTGGAATCGGACCTACCAAGGATTTCTTTTTTGCCTCAACCGGTGGAGCGGGCGGCGGCGCTGTAGTTTCGTCCGGGCCGGTCCTGAAGAATAGCACTACGTCAAGCGACTCTAATGTGGTGAAAATAGACCTGGGCACGCAAACCGTTGAAGGCGTTCCGGCGCAGGGTACACGTATCACGCGAACCATCCCGGCGGGTCAATTTGGAAACGAACAGCCGATGATCATTACGACAGAGACATGGTACTCCCCGGATTTGAAGGTGCTGGTGATGAGTAAGAGCAGCGATCCGCGTATGGGCGATACAACCTATACGCTTACTAACATTCAACGCTCCGAACCCGCAGCAAGCTTATTCCAAGTGCCGGAAGATTATACCGTGAGGGACGCACCCGTCATGCAAATGCAGAAAGATGAATAAAGCGCCGCTTTAGAACTTACGGAAACCTATGTCCAATCTGGCTCAGGCAGCCTTGCACGGGCCATCGGGGCCAGAAACCGGTTTTGTGGAAGACGCGGCGATTCGCCAGAGTGCGCCACGCCTTCCGAAATGCCGGTAAGTACTCCGCTTCCAGCAAATTCATTGCCTCCTGGTATCGCAAACCAGCGGTGCGGTTTAAGAATCCCAACGCACCAGCCTCAAGTACAGGGACATAGGCTTTCGCCAGAGCACGTTTGTTTTTTCCCTCGCCAGTCTTCCAGATGTAGCCTGCCAAGAAACGGAAGGTGGCTCGCGCCCATTCCCGGGACGTGAGTTCCACTGCAACGGCGCCGGCCTTTTTCGTCTTCTGGACACACAAGCGGAAGAGCGTGTTCCCCAGAGTATTTCGAAGCAGGTCGGAAGATGTCTCGAAGCGCTGCAGCAGATCGGCGTAGAGTTCCAAGCGAAACTGGTCGCCAATCAAATCCTGCATCGTCGGGTTATCGTTAGTCTTCGTTTGGGGATACAAGACCGGTCGGCGACTGTCCGGCATTGCAAGCGCGGCGGGAAGATGCGTCTCAATATCATCGAACACTGACCACACGAGATCAGGCAGACGCTTGAACAGCCGCTGTGGCTCAATGGGCTCATGTTCCTTTCGGCCTAGCCAAACAAACTCGATCTTTCCATGGGCAGCGGTTACATGGGCCATTACGGCGCTGTCCAGCGTATAAGCTCCCTCCCGCAAAATAAATGGATCTTTTAGCACCGCGGGCACTACTCGCCGCGACACTGCGTAATCGCCGCCCTGCCGGAATTCGATCCAGCGTCTGAAAAGCGCGCCAAAGATCAGGCGATCCCAGATGTGGACCATCGCGTCATCCTTGCCGAAGCTGCGAATGTAATTTGCTACGGCAATATCGGCGCCGCTGTCCCGTATGGTTCGGAGATACAGATCCACCCAGCCTTCGGTATTGCGCACGTCGGCATCAATAAAAATGAGGTCGCATTGGAGGCGGCTGGCAACCCGGAACATTGCCCAGTGAGTCCATGACCGGCGGCTCAAGCCTGGTTTCTGACCGAATGCGGCAGGCTTAAGGAAACGCACAATTCTGACAAGTTCCGTTGAGACAGGGAGTGTGGTTTCAAACAGCAGGCTATGGGTCTTATGCTCACCGACAATCACAATCGCCGCATGCTCTCCAAGCGCCTCCAAATCTAGTTGCGCTTTGCGCACGACCGCCGCCAGATTATCGGCTTTCTTATAAAACGGGATGCCGACAATTACCTCGCTCGTGGAGATCGTCTTTACGGCGCGGGCGACCTCCGGCTCAACCAGGCGATTGAAACGATCAATCTTGCGTGGCAGCGCGCCGAAAAATACTGCCATCGCTTCAGCGTTTCGCTTGATGGCCATGCCCACGCGCCAAGTTGACCGAAAGACGTAGCGTCCCGCGTGTGAGAATGCATTTCGGTCCGGCATAATTGCTACTGAAGTGGCGGCGGCTCAACAGCAGTATAAGTGTCGTTCGGTTACAAATGTGCGAACACGACTTGCCGGCCATATTCACCGGGATGTGAAGACATGATGGACATGTTGCCGATGAATATGGAAAATCTGCTGACCGGGGCGGCGCCAATAGAGCAAGCCTAGAATCGCGGAAGAGTTACAACTGTTAGGTCACCACGCGCTTGCGAAATGTCCGCGCGCCTATTGCAAACATCACGATCACGGAAACGCCGAGCATCGGTAAAATCCACTGCAGTCCCAAAGTAGGAAAATCGCGACCGCCTATCTGCGGAACCATGGAATATCGCAATCCCTCAGCCGCATAAGTAAGTGGATTAAACAACGTGCAGATCTGGTACCACTGGATGTTTCCCAGCGCGCCCCAAGGATAGTAAGTGCATCCCGTGAATAACAGCGGAGTGAAAATCAGCGTGAACATTAAGCTGATCTGTTCCGGTTTAATAATCGTACCCATGAGCAGTCCAATGGTGGACCCGACGCACCCCGTCAAAATCACCATGCCGATCAGAATCGGCAAACGGTCCGTGCGCACGGCAAAGCCAGTGCCTAAAATCCACCAACCCAGCGGAAAAATCACCGAAGCGGCAATGGTCCCGCGCACGGCTCCGAACAGCACTTTTTCCAGCGCGACCCACCAAACCGGCAGTGGAGAAAGCAGCCGGTCGTCTATCTCGCGCGCGAAACCGAGGTCCAGCACCAACGGCAGCGTCACGCCTTGCATGGCAGCAATCATTCCCGTCAGCGCCACAATCCCCGGCAGCATCAATGCCGCAAAGCCGCTCGCCGCCAATCCGATGCCCGGCAGCACTTTGCCGAAGATGAATAGGAAAAATAACGGTTGCATCAACGCCTGCAAAAGAAAGGGGATAAATTCGCGCCCGGTCACCACCAAGTCCCGCCGCAGGATTGCTAAGAACGCATTGATTGCCAGCCAAGCTCTACTTTTTTCTTTGTTCATTACCGAAGGTGTCTCCCGGTCAGAAAAATAAATACCTCTTCGAGCGACGGTTGTTTGATACTCAAATCCCGCACCTCCGCTCCGGTTGCCAAAACCGCCTGGGCCGCCGGGCCAATGAGAACATTTGCTGATTCGGCGTAGACCCTATAGACAAAATCATCCGTCTCGTCTACTTTGGTCACGCTAGGAATCGCTTGTAGTGCGGCCCCGACGCGCTCGCGCATCGCCGTGCTATCCGGTTCGTCCGCATGCGCCCGAACCTCCAGCGCTGTCCCTCCCGGAATCATGGTCTTTAATTGCACGGGCGTATCGTTCACCAGGATTTTGCCGTGATCCATAATCGCGATGCGGTCGCACAATTGGTCCGCCTCATCCATGTCATGCGTCGTCAGTAGAATCGTGAGTCCGCCGGCGTTCAGGGCGCGAATCCGCTCCCACAAAAATAGCCGCGATTGCGGATCCAAATTATTTGTCGGCTCATCCAGGAAAAGCACATCCGGCGTATGCATCAACGCTCGCGCGATCATCAGGCGCTGCGCCATGCCGCCCGAATAGCGATTAACTTTTTCGTTTTTTCGCTCTCCCAATCCAAGTTCGTTCAGCAGTTTGTCCGCCAACGCCTCCCGTTCCTTGTGCGGGACGCCGTGATATGCCGCGTGAAAAGTAAGAATTTCACGCACTTTGAGGCTCCGGTCCAGGTTGCTTTGCTGCGGCACTACCGCGATCCGCCGCTTGACTTCAATTGGATCGCGCGCCACATCGACATCCATAATCGTTGCGGCGCCTTCCGTGGGAATAATCCCGGTTGTCAGCACGCCGATGGTCGTGGTTTTACCGGCTCCATTCGGTCCTAGTAATCCAAAAATCTGGCCGCGCGTGACATCAAACGAAACGCCATCTACAGCGTTTGACTTGGCTTTGGCATAACGCTTGACCAATGAACGAACGCTGATCGCCGCCGCGTTTGCGTGGTGGGCAGTTTCCATCAGGTCAATTGTAGCTTTCACTGCGAAGGCGGACCCCTCACAATGGGAAAACACAATGCACGGATATGATGTAGCGCTGAAAGTGCTGCTGCAAGCGTCTACGAATTCGCTTCTGCGCCAATTGACCGGCCTTAGCGTGGAGCGTTGGCTCAATGTGGAGATGCCGCAAGTATTGAGTAGCCGGGTTGACCTGCTCGGCGTGACCTCCGACGACGCGCTGGTGCATATTGAGCTACAAAGCACAAATGATTCGGACATGGCTCTGCGCATGGCCGAGTATTCCTTGCGGATCTACCGGCAATTCAAAAAGTTCCCCAAACAGATAGTCCTGTATGTGGGTGAGCCGAAACTACGCATGAACTCGCGGTTGACCGGACCAGACTCCGCGTTTCAGTACACGCTGATTGACGCCCGGGACCTGGACGGCGCGCAGCTTCTTGCCAGCGAGCGCATTGAAGATAATCTCATCGCGATCTTGACCAAGTTGGAGGACCAGACTGTCGCCATACGTAGTATTCTGGAACGCATCGCCGGCCTGGAGAAACCCGCGCGGCGCGACGCATTGGCGCAATTTCTGATAATCTCGGGGATGAGGACGCTGGAAGAGATAATTAAAGAGGAGGCGCTTAAGATGCCCATATTGAATGACATTATGGATCACAAAGTACTCGGGCCAGCCATTCTGCAAGGACGACGGGAAGGCCGGCAAGAAGGTCTACAAGAGGGTCGTCACGCGATGTTGCGCCGTATCTTGGAAAAACGCTTCGGCCAAATTCCCGAATGGGTCGAAAAGCGCCTCACTGGCCTTCCCGCCGCCGATCTGGATGAAGTGGGCGTGCGCATTCTGGACGCGTCCACGTTCGAAGACTTGTTCCCACAGAAGCAATAAAAGCTTCGGTTGACGCCATTTCCTACGGCTAGCAGCCGCCCCATGATATAACTGGCGTTCGATTAATGCTAACCGCCCTTCTGCTCCTCGCCTCTCAAAAATTGGTTTCCCTGAGCCCGGTCGATCTGCTGGTCATCGCGCTTTATTTCGCCATGGTGCTGGGCATCGGCCTTTACCTGAAAAACTTCACCAAAACCGGCGAAGATTTCTTCCTAGCGGGCCGCGATATGAGCGCCTGGGTGGCGGGTCTCAGTTTCGTTGCGGCAAACTTAGGCGCGCTCGAGCTCATGGGCTGGGCCGGTTCCGCCTATCAATACGGAATCCTCGCCGCCCATTGGTACTGGATCGGCGCGGTTCCCGCCATGCTCTTCCTCGGCATCGTCATGATGCCGTTCTATTACATCTCGAAGACGCATTCTGTCCCTGGCTACCTGAAGCTGCGGTTTGGCGAGCCGTCGCGCATCGTCTCCGCCGTCAGTTTCGGCTTTATGACCGTGCTGATGAGCGGCATCAATATGTATTCCATGGCGCTGGTCATGCAGATCGTGCTCGGTTGGGATATCAGCTTTTCCATCTGGGTTTCGTCGCTCACCGTCGCGGCCTACGTCTTCCTCGGCGGCTTGCTCTCGGCCATCTTCAACGAAGTCTTGCAATTCTTCCTCATCTGGGGCGGCGCTCTGGTCATCTCCATACTGGGCCTGATTGAGGCGGGCGGCTGGAGCGGCATGGTGCAGCGCATCCACACGCGCTGGCCGGGTCAGGATTATACGCACATGTGGCACGGGCTCGGCTCCTTCACCGCAAATCCCATGGGCATCAACTGGGTAGGCATCGTGATGGGCTTGGGGTTCGTGATCTCGTTCGGCTACTGGACCACTGACTTTCTCGTTGTCCAACGTGTCTTAGCCGCGAAAGATCTGCGTAGCGCCAAAATCGCCCCCATTATCGGAGCCGCCTTCAAAATGGCCGTTCCGTTCATCGTCATTCTCCCCGGACTCCTCGGGCTTGCCGTCCTTCCTGAACATCTAGTTGGTCAATCCGAAGCAGTGAATGGTCTGCACAGCTATAACGACGTCCTTCCGCTCATGCTGGCCCGATACTGCGGTCCCGGCTTGCTCGGCCTCGGCATCACCGCCCTCATTGCCGGTTTCATGTCTGGAATGGCCGGCAATGTGAGCGCCTTCGCCACGGTTTGGACCTACGACATTTACCGTGCTCTCTGGCGCAAGGATGAGTCTGACGCCCACTACGTCAGCGTCGGCCGCTGGTGCACCGTGCTCGGCGTGCTGGTCAGCATCGGCACCGCCTACTTCGCCATGCGTTTCCTCAGCATCATGGATTACGTGCAGGCGCTATTTAGCTTCTTCATCGCGCCGCTCTTTGGAACCGTGATTCTCGGCATGCTTTGGAAACGCGCCACGCCGGCCGGCGGCTTCTGGGGTTTATTGATTGGCACCTTCTCCTCCATCGGCATGTGGGGCTGGGTTAAAGTCGATCCTTCTGCATTGCAATACATCGCTCTTTCGTCTAACGCTAAAGACATGGCGGAAAATATGTTCCGCGCTCTCTGGTCCTGGGTGATTTGCGTGCTCGTGACCGTCGTCGTCAGTTTACTTACCAAACCCTTGCCTGATAAAGAATTAGTCGGCTTGGTGTACGGCGCCACCCCAATCCCCTCGGAAGGTCATTTAGCCTTTTACCAGCGTCCGGTATTCTGGGCTGGAGTAGTCGCCTTAGCGCTAATCATCGCCAACGTCATCTTCTGGTAGAAAACATATGGAACACAATTACGGACGTCTTTCCATCTGGTTTTTTATCGGCCTCTTGCTCGCGGCTTATGGCGTGCTAATTTTCGGAGCAGGAGTTTACGGCTACTACTACCCGTCGCCAGATTCGCAAGTCGTGCTTGCGGAATTGCACATGGGCATTTGGTGGGGAGCCCTACTGTTTATCATCGGAATCATATACGTGATTCGTTTTTATCCTAAAAAATAATGTCCCTACCCGTTAAACAAGCCCCCAAACTGGGCCTCATCGTTGGCAATCGCGGATTCTTTCCCGATCATCTTGCCGCCACCGGAAGGCAGGAAATGATTTCCGTCATGCAACAGGCAGGCATCGAAGTCATCACAGTCACTCCCGAAGAAACCAAATTCGGCGCGGTCGAGACTTTTCAGGAAGCCAAGCGCTGCGCCGATCTCTTTCGTAAACATCGCGACACCCTCGAAGGCGTCATCGTCACCCTTCCCAATTTTGGGGATGAGCGCGCCATTGCCGACACCCTGCGCCTCTCTGGTCTGCAAGTTCCCGTTCTGATTCAGGCCACTCCCGATTCGCAAGACCGCATGACCATTCGCGACCGCCGCGATAGCTTCTGCGGCAAAATGTCCGCCTGCAATAACCTCATGCAATACGGCATCCCGTATTCGCTCACCACCCTGCATACGGAAGCGCCTATGTCGCCTGAGTTCGCCCAAGATCTGCAATCGTTTCTTGCCATCTGCCGCGTCGTGCGTGGTATCCGCGGCTTGCGCATCGGCTCTATCGGCGCGCGTCCGCAAGCCTTCAATACTGTTCGCTACAGCGAAAAGCTGCTCGAAGCCCACGGCATTTCCGTCATCACCATTGATCTCTCTGAAATCCTGGGCCGGATCGAACGCATGAAAGATGACGATCCGGCCGCCCAAGCCAAGCTCGCTGCCATTAATAGCTACGTCGCCACCAGCGGCGTGCCCGCTACCTCGCTCATGAAGATGGCCAAGCTCGGCGCGGTCGTGGACGGCTGGATGCAGGAAACTGAAGTCGCCATCAGCGCTGTCCAATGCTGGACATCGCTGGAAGAATATTTCGGTGTCGTCCCCTGCACCATCATGAGCATGATGAGTAATGAACTCATGTCCAGCGCCTGCGAGGTAGATATTGCCGGAGTAGTTGGCATGCACGCCTTGCGCCTCGCCTCCGAAACGCCCAGCGCCTTGCTCGACTGGAACAACAACTACGGCAATGATCCCAACAAGGCTGTCTGTTTCCATTGCAGTAATTTACCCAAACACTTTTTTGCCGAAGTCAAAATGGATTACCAGGAAATTATCGCCGGGACCGTTGGCAAGCTGAATACCTTCGGCACTATGGTCGGTCGTGTCAAATCCGCGCCCATGACGTACGCCCGCGTCTCTACTGACGACCGCGCCGGAAAACTGCGGGGCTACATCGGTGAAGGCCGCTTTACTGACGATTCGCTCGAAACTTTCGGCGGCGCCGGTGTGGTTGAAATTCCGCGCCTGCAGGAGTTGTTGCGCTTCATCTGTGAACGCGGCTTTGAGCATCACACGTCCGCCAACCTTTCTACCGTTTCGGCCAGCGTCTATGAGGCGGCGAAGACCTACCTCGGCTGGGACCTGTATTGGCACAAGGCATGAGCACCATCGTCGCGGGTGTCGATTTCGGCACCCTTAGCGTTCGCGTCTCCATTTTTGATTCCGAAAAAGGCCGCCTCGGGTCCGGTGTCGCCGACTATCCGCTGCATCGCCGCCGCGACGATCCCGATTTTGCCACGCAAAGCCATGCGGATCATATGAGCGCTCTAGCATCGGCTTGCCGGAAGGCGCTGAAAGAAGCGGGCGTTCCCGGCAAAGCTGTAAAATCCATCGCTATCGATACCACCGGCTCCAGCGTCGTGATGGTGGGTGACGACCTGGAACCACTCGATGACTATTACCTATGGTGCGACCATCGCGCTTGGCGCGAGGCAGCGGAGATCACCCAAAAAGCCGAGGAGTCCGGTCTGCAAGCCATTCAGTGGTGTGGCGGCGTTTACTCTTCCGAATGGGGCTTTTCGAAAGTGCTCCACTGGCTGCGCCATAACCCTGACCGGCGCAAACATTTTGTCACCGCCTTCGAGCACTGTGATTATGTGGTTGCCGTTCTCTGCGGCATCCATACCGTCGCCAACGCTCCGCGCAGCATTTGCGCCATGGGCCACAAGTGGATGTGGAACGAATCGCTTGGCGGCTTCCCTCCCGAAGGTTTCTTCCATTCTGTAGATCCGTTATTTCGCGGCATTCGAAATCGTCTGGGCGGCCACTATAAAACCTCTTTTTCCATTGCCGGCAATCTGTGCGGCTCATGGGCAGCCGAACTCGGTCTGGAGCCCGGCATCCCCATCCCCGTCGGCGCGTTCGATGCCCATTGGGATGCCATCGCAGCCGGCGTGAAAGTCGGTGACGTGGTCAACGTCATCGGCACCTCCACATGCATTATCGGCCTGAGCGATAAACCAAACCTGGTGCCCGGCGTGTGTGGCGTGGTGCCCGGTTCCGTGCATCCCTACATGACCGGTATCGAGGCCGGCCTTTCTGCTGTCGGCGATTGTTTTGAGGCCATCGCACGCCGCGCAGGCACTACCGCGGCGAAGTTGTCGCAGGGCTTGGAAGCCTACCGCGCGGGCGAAAGCGGTCTGCTCCGTATGGTCTGGGATAACGGCGACCGAACCGTCCTGGTCAATCCCGAACTCGGCGGCGTGACCTTTGGTTGGAACCTCAACCACACCGCGCAAGACGAACTGTTCGCCGCCATTGAAGGCACCGCGCTTCACACCCGCGTCATCCTCGGCCGCATGGCAGAGCATGGAACCGTGGTTGAAAACATCATTAACGGCGGCGGCATTCCCCAGCGCAATCATGTGCTGAATCAGGTGTACGCCAACGTCCTCAACAAACCCATTCTCGTGCCCCAGGGCGATGTCACTAGTCTTGGGTCCGCCATATTCGCTTTTATGGCCGCACGCGCCTTTCCGTCCATCGAAGAAGCGCAAAACGTCCTCTGTCCTTCGCATGAAATCTATTCGCCGGAGCCAGAAGGAGTAGCCGTCTACGAAGAACTGTTCCGCATCTTCAGGCGTCTCTACTTCGGCTTAGGGTCCAAGAAATCGGAGCCGGTTTCACTAGGAGAAGTGCTGCCGCAACTCCGCGCCATCGCATCCAAGGCTCGGGAGGTTACTGCTCAATGATGCTCGAAACACTACGCGAAGAAGTCCTCGAAGCTAATCTGGAACTGGTCCGCCGCGGATTAGTCCTCTTCACCTTTGGCAATGCCAGCGGCTATGATCCCGCCAGCGGCTATGTGGCGATTAAGCCCAGCGGTGTCCCCTATGACCGTCTCACTCCGGCTGACTTGGTCGTCACCGATCTTGCTGGAAAAATTGTCGAGGGCGAATTGCGGCCTTCGTCTGATTTGGCCACTCACCTGGCGCTCTATCGCGCTTTTCCTGGTGTCCACGGCGTAGTTCATACCCACTCACGCTACGCTACGGCCTGGGCCCAAGCGGGCGTCGATATTCCTTGCCTGGGCACTACGCATGCCGATTATTTTCCCGGCCCCATTCCGGTCACGCCGCATATGCTCACGCCGGAAATTCAATCCGAATACGAATGGAACACGGGGCAGGTCATCATCCGCCGTTTTGCGGGCCTCGACCCGCTCCAGACGCCCGCGGTTCTGGTGGCGGGCCATGCGCCTTTCTGCTGGGGTCCCTCCGTCACTGACGCCGCTCATACCGCTGTTGTCGTCGAGGAACTGGCTCACATGGCCTACCTGACCATGACCATTCGGGCCGACGTGGAGGCGCTTCCGGCGGTTCTGCACAACAAGCATTTCCTGCGCAAGCACGGTCCCGGCGCTTACTACGGGCAAAGCAAAAATATAAAGTAATGGTTCAAGTCTTTTCCACCAAAGCGGAGCTGGCAACGGCTGCCGCTACTCTCGCCGCTGAACGTCTGCGTGATCTTCTCGCTAAACAATCGCAAGTCCGCTTGCTAGCCGCCACCGGCGCTTCGCAGCTTGAATTTCTTGACTGCTTGGCAGCGGAGCAGGGAATCGACTGGCCTCGCGTGGAACTTTTCCACCTTGACGAATACGTCGGCCTGTCCATCGATCACCCGGCCAGCTTCGCTGGTTATATCAAGCAGCGCATCGTAGACCGCATGGGCATTCTCCGCTATCACTTGCTGGACGGCGCTAGAGATCCCAAGCAAGTGGTAGCCGAAGCGGGGCAAGCGATCTCATCCGCGCTGGCTGATCTCGCCTTCGCCGGCATCGGTGAAAACGGCCATCTCGCCTTTAACGATCCGCCTGCCGATTTCGAAATTGAAGACCCTTACCTGATCGTCGAACTCGACGATGCCTGCCGCCGGCAGCAGGTAGGCGAAGGCTGGTTCGCGTCGCTTGACGACGTTCCCCGGCAAGCCATTAGCATTTCCATTCACCAATTGCTCAAAGCCCGCGAGATTCTCTGTATCGTTCCCGACGAACGCAAAGCACAAGCCGTCCACGCCTGCCTGATGGGGACCATTTCGCCCGAAGCGCCCGCATCCATCCTGCGGATTCATCCCAATACGACTATCTTTCTAGACAAGGCGTCGGCATCCTTGCTCTCGACCCCTTAAGCTGGTAAGTGAACCAATGAAAGAGCTGGAGCAAATCCTGCAGCTTTGGGGCACAGCGACCGCGACCGGCGAATCGGCCATACTGGCCACGGTAGTAAAAACGCAAGGCTCCTCCTACCGCTTGCCCGGTGCGCGCATGCTCTTAACGAAACTCGGGCAGTACGCCGGTTCCATCAGCGGCGGCTGCCTGGAAGCCGACCTATTGAAAAAAGCTTGGTGGCTCACGGAGAAGGGACCAACCGTCCGCCGGTACGATACTACGTCCGAAGGCGAAATAGCATCTGACGCGTTTGGTTTAGGATGCAATGGAATAGTTCATGTATTGCTGGAGCGCGTTGACTCTCAGTCGGAAATTCTCAAACTACTCCGCGAAGTCCTCGCGCACCGCCAGCCCGCCACCGTTGCCCACGTGTTTAGTCCTCTTGAGCAAGCGGGACAACGGTTGCTGCTTAACCCAAACGATCCCCGTTTGCCGCAGTTCATGGACGGCCGGCAAGTCTTCGTTGAAACCATCACTCCGGCGGTTCGTCTCCTCATATTTGGAGCCGGTCAAGATGCCGTCCCCCTGGCCAGCCTGGCGAAGTATTTTGGCTGGCAGGTGTTTGTCTTTGATGGCCGTTCCCACTATGCTCGTCGTGAAAAATTTCCCGAAGCCGATGGTGTCACGGTTTGGACCAAAGGCACTCCTCCGGTGGTGGACCACTGGACAGCAGCGGTAGTTATGACACATAGTTACACGCAAGATCTTGAAGTATTACGTGAGCTTGCGCCGCTGCATTTGCGTTATCTCGGCCTGCTAGGGCCCCACAAGCGTACAGTGCAATTGCTGACAGATGCCGGTTTAGAAGGCACAACGCCAGCCAGTATCCATAGCCCTACAGGACTCGACATCGGCGCTGATGGACCGCATCAGGTTGCCTTGGCGATTCTCGCCGAAATCCAAGCGGCGCTCAATGGCCGTGAAGGTGGGGCGCTGCGGAAACGAACAGGCTCTATTCACTCAGTCGCATGAAAACCTTTCTCCCATTAATGCTCGCCGCAGTCTCGCTGGTTGCCCAGACAAGTCCGCAAACCGCTTCTCAAACGCCAAGCAAAGGCAAGCAGATCATCGACCAAACCGTGCAAGCGCTTGGTGGCGATGCTTTCCTGCAAATGAAAACTCGCGTCTCCGGCGGCCGTATTTATACGTTTTTTCACGACCGCACGAGCGGCTCCGACATCGCCAGGATTTATACTGCCTATGATTCGGAATTGCCCGCGAAAGGCCTGGGGTTACGCGAACGCGAAGTGCTCGGCAAGAAACAGGATTATTCGTATCTGTATCTCGCCGATCAAGCCTTTGACGTCACCTATCGCGGCGCCCGCCCGATACCCGATGAAGATTGGGACCGTTACGAACGCACCACCACGAACGATGTCCTCTATCTACTGCGCTTCCGCCGCAATGAGCCAGGCATGCAATTTGATTACGTCGGCAGCGAAGTATACCTAAGCATGCACGTTGAAGTGGTAGACATCAGCGACCAGGCCGGCCGCGTTGTTCGCGTCTACATTGACCACAACACCATGCTTCCGGTCCGCGCCACTTTTAACTGGCTCGATCCTACAACCAAGCAGCGCTTTGACGAAGAAACCAACTTCAGCAAATGGCGCAATGCAGGTAATGGCGTGATGTGGCCGTTTACCACTGAGCGCCAGCGCAACGGCTACAAAGTCTTCCAGATTTTTGCCGACAAGGTGGAGATAAACCAGGAATTGCCGGCCGGAATTTTTGATCTTCCGGCGGGAGCAAAAGTGCTCAAGAAAGTCAACTAGACATTCCCCCAACTGCTACAATTTGAACGCAAGCCAATACCGGTTCAGAATCGTCCGTTTTTTTTGTTAGCGCCCCACCGCGCCATGGATCTTGATCAGCTTCACACCTTTCTTGAGATTGTCCGTCTCAAGAGTTTTTCGAAAGCGGCGCAGACCTGTTACCGTACGCAGCCGGCCATCAGCGCGCAGGTCCGCCAGCTGGAACTGGAGCTCAACACAACGTTGTTTGAGCGTTACGGTACCCGCATCTCCTTGACCGTCGCCGGGCGCATTTTCGCCGAGCATGCGGAGCAGATTCTAGCGTTGCGCCGCCGCGCCCAGGATTCCATCAACGAGCTCGAAAAAGTCCCGCGCGGTGAATTGGTTATAGCCGCCAATGAAGCGACTTGCATTTATGTTCTTCCCGGCGTCTTTGCCGAATTCAAGAAGCAGTTTCCTAACGTCCAACTATTAGTGGATCGCTCTTATGGAACTCGCGTCGTGCAGGCGGTTTTGGATAACCTGGCGGATTTCGGCATCACACAGCTTCCTGTTCAGGAAAAGAAGCTCCAGGTCGTCAAAATTCATTCCGATGAGATCAAGTTGCTGGTGCCCCCCGGGCATCGTTTAATCGCTCACGGAAAGGTTGCGCCGGCCGATCTGTTGGGTGAGCAGTTGCTGCTTCCCAAAACCGGGACCACCCGGGCGCGCCTGAACACCTGGCTGGATTCTGTTCAGGACGAGTTAAATATTTCAATGGAATTAGATTCAACCGAAATGATCAAACGTTTTGTCATGGCGAATCTCGGTCTCTCCTTTTTGGCTGCATCGCATTGCAGGGAAGAAGAAAGCGCGGGGAAGTTAGCCTGCGTGGCGCTTGGGCCTGAGCCGATGATCCGCCGCGTTGGTTTGATCTATCGTAAAGATAAGTCGCTGTCTAAAGCGGCTTTGGGATTTATCCAGGTAATCTTGGATCATGCGGGTAACGAATTGGGAGTATTTCCCGTGCAGCGGCTGCGTGCCTCGGGTGCCTAGCTGCTGAAAGTTAAGGAAGATCGAATTGATGGCACAGTTAACGGCAAAAAGTTCTACGATCTTTATCGCCACCGGGGAAGAAACCCGCGTGTACCGTTCGGTGGACGATGTTCCTCCTGAATTGCGGCGCAGGTTGACCGAATGCACCCATGGAATGAATTCGGCAACCATCTTAATCGCTGATAAGCGTGGCCGCGAAGAGTTGGTACGAGCGCTGCAAGGCCGTCCGAGTGAGGTCCATTGCCGGCTTGTCGAAAATATCCGCTCACGCCAATCGGAACCAGCCGCCGTGCTCCCGGCGGAAAAGCGCTCCCGGTTCGGTTCCATGCGAACCTGGCTCGAATTGCTCCTGCCGGTGGCCGTTGGCGCTTCGCTTTGGTTCTTTATCGAATCTCATTTCTAAAATCTTTTAGCGCCGTCTAAAGATTCTCCAAATATCTCCGATAAGGTCGTTGTGACAACGACCTTCGGCGACCATCCTCACTCAGCTATCATCCAGGTGCCCACGGGCGATGCGGACGGCTCAAAGCATCAGATCCCGTGCACGTTTGAAAGTATTCACGGCAAGCGCATGGTGCTTGAGAGTCCGGAGCGCCTGGGCATTTCCACGGCTATCAGCGTGGAATATAACGATGCCATGTTTCTTGGCGAAGTGATCGGCTGCCGGCGCGAGAACGAAGATACCTGGCAGATGATCGTGAACGTAGAGCAAATTTTGACAGGTCTGCAAAGCCTGATGGCTCTGCGCGCCGGGCTACAGGGAGAGCAGGAACCACAGCCGCAACAGTTGGATTCATCTGTATCTGTCGGAGCTAATCGGTTTAGATCTAATAATTTAAATTAGATTCCTCAAGCAATACTGGAATTCCTGTTTGATGTCTAGCCGCGCCCATCAGCTATGCTGCAATTGAATGCAGCGTAAAGTTGTCATCTTCGGCGGCGGCGGTCAACTGGGTGTGGAACTGTGCCGCGAGTTTCAAAGACGTGGTTGGCTGGTTCAGCCTTTTGATCGTAAAACCCTGAATATCGCCGACCAACCTCTGATTGAGGCTGCTATTGCGAATGCGGAAGCCGACCTCGTTATTAACGCCGCAGCCTATAATCAGGTCGATATCGCCGAAAAAGAACCGCTGGTTGCTTATCAAACTAACGCCTTGGCGGTACGCAACATCGCCATGGCCTGCCGCCAAAACGGCGCGCAATTGGTCCACTACTCGACAGATTACGTGTTCGACGGCACGAAAGGCACGCCTTACGTCGAAACCGACCAAACCCACCCGCTCGGCGCTTATGCTGTATCCAAGCTTGCAGGTGAACTCTACGCGCAAGCTTATTTGACTGATCCGCTCGTCATCCGCACATCCGGTGTCTTCGGACCAGGCGGTATGTTTACGCCGCGCGGTAATTTTGTCGAAGTGATGCTCCGCATGGCGAAAGCCAACTCCCCCATACGCATGTTGCAGGATCATGCCGCATCTCCGACGTATGCCCCGGCGCTGGCGTCCCGCACGGCCGATATGGTGGAGAAGAACATCCGCGGACTATTTCATATTGGCGGAGGCGAGACCGTTTCCTGGTATGCCTATGCCAAAATGATCTTCGATTTGGCCGGATTATCGCCTTCTCTGCAACCCACGGATGAGCGCGAGTACCGCACGCCCGCGCGCCGGCCGAAAGTATCCGCGTTGTCGAACAGCAAAATGGAAGCAATGGGCATCGAGCCCATGCCGCCATTCAAAGACGCGGTAAGCGCTTACTTAAGCGCCCGCGAGCACGCTATCGCGCATCGTTCCGCGTAGCGTAATAACCGTTACGGGCCTGCACTTTATAGTCTGAATTGTCGGTTTTGATCTCGATATGCCGGAATGAGCCGTCGCGGTTCGGATTGGTTGACGAATAGCCAATTGAATATTGATTGCGCAACTCGTCCTGGATCTCCTGGAAGATTTCGGACAGCGGATGCTTGTTGCTGACCGTGAAGACGTGGCCGCCGGTTTGTTCCGACATCTTTTTCAATCCGCCTTCATCGCCTCCGCCGAATGAAATTCCCCGGCCGCCGCTGTAGAATCCGTGGTCAACATAGTAGATGCTATAGATAATCGCGTCGGCCCGTTGCGCCATTTCCACGGCTTGCGGCAATGTGTAGGTACTGCCCTGGTCGCCCCCGTCGGTAATCAGAACCATGGCTTTGCGCCCTACTTCAGTCTTCAGTTTTTCATTGGCCGCCAAATAGATCGCGTCGTACAACAGCGTTCCTTTGGGTGTGCCCATGGAGCCGCCGATCGGGCCGGTGTTCACCGGAACCGGACTCCGCCCCATCATCGGCGTTTGCCCGTCGCCGCGCAAATCTTCTAGCCCCTTCGACAATTGCCGCGCGGAGTTCGTGTAATCCTGCAGCAGATCCGTGCTCTTTCCGAAAGAGATGAGAAACGCCTCGTCCTTTTTACGGATCACGGTCGAGAAAAACTGCGAAGCCGCCTGCCGTTCGATGTCGATCAAACGTTCCTGGCTGGCGCTAATATCGATCAAGAGCCCGAGCGTGAGCGGCAAATCCGCTTCCCGCGTGAAGCGCTGAATAGTCTGCGGTTTGCCGTCTTCCGCGATGCTGAAGTTGTTCTTCTCCAGGTTCGGGATGAGCTGGTTGCCTTTCTTGGCGCGCACATTGAACAGGATGTTAACCAGATCCACATCCACGCGAATCGTCTGATCCTGATTTGCCGCCGGATCCGGCTTCGGCGGATCTTGCGCCCGAGCCAAAACTAATCCGCCGGCCAAAATTGCCCCAGCCGCCGTCAAGTACACAGAAAATCGAAAGTAGCTGCGCATCTCGTCTATGATTATCTTCTAGAAGCAGTAAGAAAAATGAAGGCCGCCACCGCGCATCTACGCAAAGCCGATCCAGTGCTTGCCCAAATCATCAAACGTGTGGGGCCGTGTGTGCTCATTACCCGGGAACCAACTTTCGAGACGTTAGCCCGCTCCATCACGTTCCAGCAGCTTCACGCGAAAGCGGCCGCGACCATATTCGAGCGCGTCCGCAAACTGGTAGGCCGCCGCTTCACCGCCGCCTCATTCCTGAAACATACGCCGGAAGAACTGCGCGCCTGCGGCCTGTCCCGCCAAAAGATTGCGTCATTGACCGACTTGGCCGAGCGTGTGGTCCGCCGCGAGATCAACTTCCGGACGTTACCTAGTCTCGAAGATGAAGCCATTATCGAACTACTTTCCCAGGTACGAGGTGTGGGCGTCTGGACGGCTCAGATGTTTCTCATGTTCGCCCTCGAAAGGCGTAACGTCATGCCGTTGAGCGACCTGGGTATCCGCAACGCCGTCCGCCGCGCATATGCTCTCGAAGATCTTCCGACCCCCGCCGATCTCCTTAAGCTAGCCGAAAAGTGGCATCCCTACCGTTCCATCGCCAGTTGGTATCTCTGGCGGAGCTTGGATGGCGCCGCCGAACTCTGAAAGTAAAAAGCGTGCTGATGGGCGGCTCTAATGTCGCTGGGGCTTAAACACCACTACCCCCAACGGAGGAAGCACCAACTCGGCCGAACCAGGCCGCCCGTGCGAAGGCGTCGCCGCCACGTTGACCCACCCGCCGTTACCTTTATTGCTACCGCCGAAAATCTCTGCATCCGAATTGAAAATCTCGCGGTGCCCGCACACCTCCGGAAAACCAACGCGGTAGCGCGTGTGCGGCTCCGGAGTAAAGTTGCACACAAACACCAAATAATCTTCCTTCTGCTTCGCCCGGCGCACGAACGAAACAATGGAATTGGTGGAATCATGGAAGTCAATCCACTCGAATCCGGTGTGGTGGAAATCCACCTCGTAAAGCGCGGGCTCCGATTTATAAAGAGCATTCAGCGCCGCGCAGAATGCTTGAAAACGCTGATGAACCGGGAATTCCAGCAGCCACCATTCCAGTTGAGTTTCACTATTCCATTCCGTCGTTTGACCGAACTCCGCGCCCATGAACACCAGCTTTTTGCCCGGATGTCCCCACATGAACGTCAGAAAAGCGCGGCAATTGGCAAACCGCTGCCATTCATCGCCCGGCATCTTGTCCAGCAGCGCGCGCTTGCCATAGACCACTTCGTCATGTGAAATGGGCAGCACGAAGTTTTCCGTGAACGCATAAATCATGCTGAACGTGATGTCGTTCTGATGATAGTGGCGGTAAATCGGGTCGCGCTCGAAGTAAGCCAGCATGTCATGCATCCAGCCCATGTTCCACTTCATGGTGAAACCCAGGCCGTTCAGATAAACCGGCCGGGAGACGCCCGTGAACGAAGTAGATTCTTCCGCCACGGTAATGGCGCCCGGCACCTGGTGAACCAATTCGTTGGTCCTACGCAGGAAACTAATCGCCTCCAGGTTTTCATTGCCGCCGTACATGTTGGGAATCCACTCGCCCGCTTTGCGCGAGTAGTCCAGGTAGAGCATGGAAGCTACCGCATCCACGCGCAACCCGTCGATATGGTATTTCTTCAGCCAGAACATGGCGTTCGAAATCAGGAACGAGCGCACTTCGTTACGGCCGAAATTGAAAATCAGCGTACCCCAATCGCGATGCTCACCCAACCGTGGATCGGCATGTTCGTAGAGCGCCGTGCCGTCGAAGAATGCCAGTCCATGCGCATCCTTGGGGAAATGCGCGGGCACCCAATCCATAATCACGCCGATGCCCGCCTGATGGCAGGAATCCACAAACCGCATGAATTCCTGGGGAGACCCGTAGCGCGACGTTGGGGCGAAGTAGCCCGTGACCTGATAGCCCCACGACGGCGTGTACGGATGCTCGGCCACCGGCATCAATTCGATGTGCGTATAGCCCATCTTCTTGACATACTCCACCAGCTTGCTGGCTAATTCGCTATAGCTCAGCATCCGGTTATTTTCGCCTCGGACCCAAGAGCCTAGATGAACCTCATAAACTGACATCGGGCTCTCGAGGATTTTGGTGCGCCCGCGCTCCTCCATCCAGGACTGGTCGCGCCATTCGTAAGTATCCAAATCCGCCACGATGGAGGCGGATTTAGGCGGGACCTCCGTCGCGAAACCGTAAGGATCGGATTTCCACTGGTGATAGCCAAAAAATTTCGACCTTACCGAATATTTATAATGCGCGCCCACTGTCACGCCGGGAACGAAAAGCTCCCACACGCCGCCGCTGCGCAAGCGCATGGGATGCCGGCGGTCGTCCCAGTCGTTGAAGTCTCCCGCAACGCTGACTACGATGGCGTTCGGCGCCCATACCGCGAAGGAAGTTCCCGCTACTCCGTCAATCGACGTGATGTGCGCACCGAACGAATGGAAACCTTCATAGTTGCTGCCCTCCGAGTTCAGGTGCAGATCCAGATCACCCACAACTGGGGGAAACCGGTACGCATCCTCGATTTCCGCAAGACTGCCGTCGTGGCCGGTAATTTCAAACCTATAGCGCTCCGGCTGCGTGGGAACGTGTAGCGTGAAAAAACCATCTTCATGGATGCGTTCCATCGGCAATCGCTCGCCGTCAAGAATTACGCTTACCTCTTTACCTTGAGGCTGAAAGGCCCGGATCTCCCAACCGCTGTCATGCTTGCCGTTTTCTGGTTTGACTGCAATGGGATGCGGCCCGAGGACGGCAAAAGCATCGCCGTGGTATCCACCCGCAATTGCTTGTATCTCTTGTTCGGTCATGCCACGCTCATTATGTCAACACACGGCATTACGGATGGGCCGGAGCGGAATTGTAAAGAAGGGTAATGTAGAGAAAGCGAAAAAGGGAGCATATTTTGAATTTGCAGGAGTTCGTGCGATCGCTCGACAAAGCGGAGCTGCACCTTCATTTAGAAGGTTCGGTGGAAGTGCAAACGATTCGTGAACTCGATCCATCTCTCACGTTAGATGAGATCCGCTCGAATATTCATTTCAGTGGATTTGCGGGATTTCTGAAGGCGTACGTCTGGGTTACGCGAAAATTGGATTCGCCGCAGGCCTATGCGTTGGCCACGCGGCGGCTGCTCGAAAAGCTGAAGTCACAAAATGTCCGTTACGCAGAGATCACGCTGTCGGCCGGAGTCATTCTCTGGAAACAGCAAAGCGTTGAGCAGATTTTTGAAGCAATACAGGCGGAAGTAGAGGGGTTTGGAGAAATCGAGGTCGGCTGGATCTTCGATGCCATTCGCCAGTTTGGCATCGCGGACGCAGCTCGGGTGTTTGGCATCGCGAAGGAGTATCGAAGCGCGGGGGTGGTGGGTATCGGCATCGGCGGCGACGAAGAGCGCGGTCCGGCTGAGTGGTTCAAGCAGCTTTATCGCGAAGCGAAAGGGGCCGGCTTGGGATTAACCTGCCACGCCGGTGAAGTGTCGGGTGCAGCCAGTGTTTGGCAGGCGCTGGACATCGGCGCGCAGCGGATCGGCCATGGCATCCGCGCGATCGAAGATCCGAAGCTCATCGAGACTTTGCGCGAACGCGGAATCCCGCTGGAGGTCTGTGTGTCCAGCAACGTTTGTACCGGCGCGGTGGCGCACCTGCAAATGCATCCTATCCGGCGCTTGTGGGAAGCTGGTGTGCCCATGGTGCTCGGAACGGACGATCCAGCACTGTTCTTCACCGATTTGCTGCACGAATATACCGTGGCGGCCGAGATCTTCGGTTTTTCGCGCGAAGAATTAGCCCAGTTGGCTGCCAACAGCTTGAAATACCGCTTTAACCGCGAGCCTGTCCTACCCGGTCTTCCAGCAGCAGCCTGAGTGTAGCTTCCAACTCGCGAATGCGGTCGTTCAATTGCTCCAGGTCGGCCGGCTCCGATTCGGCACAAGCTGCGATACGGCCATGTTCCAGCGCGCCCAGCGGTGAATCGATCTTGGTGCGCACCACGCGGCCCGGAATGCCCACCACGGTCGCACCTTCTGGAACGGAATGCACGACCACCGCGCCCGCGCCTACCTTCGCGCCGTCGCCCAGCTTAATATTTCCCAGCACTGCCGCGCCGGTTCCGACTACTACGCGATTCCCAACCGTCGGATGGCGTTTTCCGCGTTCGCCGCCGGTACCGCCCAGCGTTACGCCCTGGTACAGCAGCACATCGTCGCCTATTTCCGCCGTTTCGCCGATCACCACCCCGAACCCATGGTCAATGAACAAGCGCTTGCCGATTTTGGCGCCAGGGTGAATCTCAATTCCGGTCAGGATGCGGCCTATATGAGAAATAAACCGGGCCAGCACATACAAACGGCGCCGGTAGAACCAACTGGAGACACGATGCAGCAAAACCGCATGCAGGCCGGGGTAACAGAGCAGAATTTCCAGGTCGCTTTTAGCTGCAGGATCTTCTCGCTGAATGGCCTGAATGTGATCGCGTAAGAACATCGCTTCTTTCTATTGTCCATTATTCCCGATGCCGCCCGGCGGGGTGAGGATGCTAAATGTTAGGGGTGTCCACCGAACGGCTGTATTACCGCGACAGTTATCTTTCTGTATTTGAAGCCCAAATTTGCAAGGAGCTTGGCGATCCTTGCCGTATTTATCTCAACCGAACTGCATTTTATCCTACATCCGGGGGCCAGCCGCACGATCTGGGAACGCTTGGTGGACAACCGGTTGTCGAGGTGGTGGACGAGGGAGACCGCATTGCGCATGTGACTGCCGCGCCCTTGGTGTCTCCTTCAAATACGGTTGCTGCCGCGATCGACTGGGCCCGCCGTTATGATCACATGCAGCAGCATACCGGCCAACATTTGCTGTCCGCGGTGTTCGCCGAGCGCTTCGGATACCAGACGCTTAGCTTTCATATGGGCGGCGAGGTCTCGACCATTGAACTGGGTACGCCGGAACTCAATGACGCACAAATGAACGAAGTGGAGCGGCAAGCCAACTTGATTGCCAACGAGAGCCGTCCGGTGCATATCCGCTTCGAAGATCCGGCGGATGTGGCCGGTCTGAGAAAAGCGAGCGAGCGGGCGGGAACGCTGCGCGTCGTCGAGATCGAAGGCTTGGACCGCAGCGCCTGCGGCGGTACCCATGTGCGCTCCAGCAGCGAAACCGCCCCATTGCAAATCCGCAAAGTGGAGAAGATTCGCGGCAACGTGCGTCTTGACTTCGTCTGCGGCCTACGGGCGGTAGCGCGGGCCAAGCAGGATTTTCGCTTGCTTTCAGCCTTGGCTCGCCAGAGCGCCACTCCCATCGACAAACTGCCCGAACAATTCGCGGCCCTGCGGCTGCGTTTAACTGCCGCCGAAAAAGACCGTCAAAGACTAAGCATGGAGGCGGCCCGGCGCGAAGGCGAGGAACTGTACTCGGAGGCATCGCTTTCGCCTGAAGGTATACGACGCGCCAAATTGCACGTGCCAGCGATTGACGAAGCGGTGCGGGCAAAAGCGCAAGCGTTCACGGCGCAACCCAAAGCAGTGCTGTTGGTGCTGGCGGAGGACCCGCCGGGAGTACTGATTGCTTGCTCGCCCGATGCCAGCTTGAACGCCGGGGCCATCTTGAAGCAGGTTTTAAGCGCGGCTGGCGGAAGAGGCGGCGGCGCCGCAACCCTTGCGCAGGGAAGCTTGCCGAATGCTCAGGTTGGTAATGCTTTGGCTGATGCGCTCGGGTTTTAGTGCGCGGCGCCGAATCCGAGTACTACGACGCCAGCCAGGAACGCCACGCCCGAAAGAAAAAGCATTCCTTTTGCGTTTGCCGGCGCCACGACATATTCTTTCCAGGACACCAATCCCCAGAACATCGCCAATAGGACTGCCAGCGAAGGCACAATAAAGCTAACCGCGGGGCTTAAGCCGTTGGGGGCTGGAACCGACAACGCCAAGCCTAACGCTAACGCTCCGGCCGCCCAAGTAGCGCCGCCGGCGAACCCCCACAAGTGCTGTTGCAAATTCCCGTTGAAATAGGCACTGAAGCCGATCGGGCCGCCGTGAATAGCGATATTCATGAAATAGACATTCAGCCCCAGAGTTGCGCCGAAAAGCCCCAGAGAAAATAGCAGCAACCCGGCGTACGCGCCCAACCCGAATTCGTTGTACGTGGAGTTATAGATAATCGGCAGGCAAATACCTAACGCAATGCCGCTAATGAGGCCGACCCAAATTCCTTTGGTGGAGATCCGCCATCTTTTAGCAGGTTTGTTCTTAGCGGACGATTTTGAATTCTCGGTTTGCGCTTGGGTCTGCGCGGAAGCCGCCGCCGCTGCCGCCCCTAGTGCGGCGCCGCGCTTGCGGATCGCCATGGCATCCAGAACTACCGTCACAATGACGAGGGCCACTCCGGCGGGCATGAGGATGAGATTGCTCCCTTTCCAGCCGGATAGCGCTATCACCGCGCAGGCCGTGCCGACCGTAAGCGGAAAGGCCGCCGCTATGCCAATCAGCGACACCGACGACAGGAACAGCAGATTGGCGAGTGCGAAACAACCGCCGGCCAGCACCGCCAACGCCTGGTCGGTACGCGCGGCAACTAATAAGCGGTCGCCAAAACCAAGCGCCGCGCCCAGTGTTCCGAGTGTGTATGCGGCAATGAGCGAGAACAGGAGCGCGCCTAAAGCGAAATCGCAGGCAAAAAGCTCAAACCGCCAACGTCCTGCCCGTTTAAATGTATTCGGCCAGGAAGCAAGACAACCGAGGGACAACAGTAAAAGTAGGAATGCGGAAAGCCAAGTTGTAGGTGTGACCAAGTGAATGAATCCAGCCTATGGTTGCGCGGCTTGATCTAGTTACGGCCGGGCAGTATTTTCCATGGAGACTAGTTTAGTAGGTGGAGTAAGCCCTGGGTCCGGACCGAAATAATTCAGCCGTTCCAGGTTGCGATAGACGTTCCCCGCAATGCCGGCCGCGACTCCTCCACCCACCCCGCGGCCACCCGTGAGCAGCACCACGACTGAAACTTTGTTGTTGCCGACTTCGTTAAACGACCCGAACCAGCCTAAATGAACGCCCGGGTTAACAGTGTCCGTGCAGGTGCCGGTCTTTCCGTATACCGGATCGCTTTCATTGAATACCGCGCGCGCGGCCGTGCCGTACTCAACCGCTCCCATCATGCCGGGGCGCACTTGCGGAATAAAGCGGGCGATGTCCAACTGGCGCTTAATGCGCGGAACAAACTTCTGAACCTCATCCTGGCTCTTCGGATACTGGAGATAGTACATGGTACCGCCGTTAGCCACCGTGCCAATGATGCTGGTGAGTTCCAACGGGGTCAGGCGGATACCATCCCCAAAACTCGTCATCATGCCCATTCCGGAGCGCGGAATTTCCGTGGCCAAGGTTCCCGGTTCTTCACCCGCAATATCCAGGCCGGCTTTTTCCCCTAGGCCGAACAATTTGGCATATTTCTCAAAGCGCTCGAAACCTAGCGTCTCGCCCATCTTGGCGAAATAAAGATTGTTTGAATGTGCCAAAGCCCCGGTCATATCCAATGATCCCCGGCGCGAAAGCTTTACTTTGGTATCCGGGTCCACGATTCCTTCATCCAACGAAGCAAAAGACACGACGACTTTCACGGTGGAGCAAGGCTGATAGGCGCCCTTCAAACCGAGTTTCTGATTGACGACACTCAAAACGCGGCCGGTTGAAGGGTCTGAAACCACGACCGTTCCGTTGTACTTGCCGAGCGCTTCCGCAGCAGCTTGGCGAACAACCAGATCGTCTCCCTCTATGTTGTCTCCCACCAGCGAATCAAGATAAGTTGGCTCCGTCCAAGGGCTCCAAAGCGAACGGCGGCTGATGCGCCGCCTCGTCGCGGCCATCCCGGCCGGTCGAACTGCTCTGCGAACGATAACCGGCCGCACTGCATTCGAGTGAGGCACATTGGCATGGGGCACATTAGAGTGGATCAGTGCAGCACTGGTCTTGCTCACCGTTCGTGGATGCGGCGCGACGCCCGCCTTCGACGCGACTGGCCGTTTTCGCACAACGGCGTGAACGGCAGGCCTCTTGTGTATTACCTTGGCCGCCGCGGGCGCAGTTGCGGGATCACCGAAGCCCGCAGCTGACGCGACTGGCAAGAACGAGCTCATGAATAAAAGGGCAAGCGATGAAACCGCGCCGGGTAGAATCGCACGCCAAGTGTTGGATAAGTTACCCATCAGTTAAAAGTTAATCCGGGTCAAAACAGAAGTACTTATATCCTAAATTCTTTGAATAAATCCGTCAACTAAAACAACAGCAACAGGTTACCAAACCTCATAGCCTTGTCTGGTACGGCCTAAGCGGCTGTCCAGCCCCCGTCGATCGCTACTACCGCTCCATTCATAAAATCGGCTGCGGCGGACGAAAGATATAGGGCCAGATTCGCTATTTCTTCGGGACGCCCCAACCTACCTACCGGTTGCCGGCCACTCAATTCCTGTCGTACTTTGTCCTTCTCGTGCCGGTGGTACTTTTCCAGGTAAGCTTCGACAAACGGTGAGTCTACCGTGCCCGGCGCAATGCAGTTCGCTCTAATCTCAGTTGGGTAGTCCACTGCGAGCTGACGGGTCATGGCGGTCATCGCCCCTTTTGTCGCGCAATAAGCAAACCGTCTTTTGACGCCGACCAACCCGGCCACTGAGCCGATGTTCACAATGGAACCCCGGACCTTCTTTAACAATGGAAGGGCCGCCTTGGTGACCAGAAAGCTGCCTTCGACGTTGACCCGGAACAGGCGCTGCCAATCGGCCAATTCAGTTTCCTCCACGCTGCCTACTAATCCGATGCCAGCGCAGTTCACTAGGATGTCAAGTTCTGGGACCCCGCTAAACAATTGCAGAACTTGGCCTTCGTTTGTGATGTCGCAAGCGTGCGCCGCAGCGCCGGGAAGCGTTTCGGCAAGCGCCCGCGCCCGCTGCTCATCTAAATCCACTATCAGTACTCGCGCGCCGGCTCGGGTAAACGCACGCGCCGTGGCTGCGCCGATGCCGCTGGCGCCGCCGGTGATAAGGGCAATCTTGCCGTCTAGCCGGAAAGGGTCGTCCGAACTGACTTGGTTCACACTCATTTGCTCTGACATATTCGTTAGGGTTGGCGCAACGCATGTTACGCAGGCGTAGTCACGCGTACCAGTTCCTCCAAAAGTTTTTCTTGCGCCGGCGCGTCCAGCTTTTCGCCGAGCTTGGTTACGTAAAAGACGTCAATAGCCTTGTGCGCTTCCGTATCTACCAGCAACAACTCAATATTGCATCCGGCAAGCGCGAGCGCCGACGTCAAACTATACAATAAGCCCGGCCGGTCTTCTCCGATGAAGTCAACCAGCGTGCAACTGTCCGAGGCGTCATTGTTGAAATGCACGGAAGGCAGAATTTTGGAGCCGCTGCTCGGGCGCGGCGCGGCGCGGCGGTTTTTGAGCAAATCCGCCACCAGCAAACTGCCTCGGAGCACGCACTCAATCGTCCACTCTAACCGGCCGATCTCATCGGGGTTCAGTTCCAGGTTGCGCATCGGATCGCTGAAGCGGATCAGGGTGAGAAGGCAGCCGCGTGCATTCGACGACGCCTCAGCCTTAAGAATATTCATGCCGCGGCTGGCTAGAGCACCGCAGAGAGCCGCCAAGATGCCGGTGTGATCGGCTGTTAACACGGTCAACAGATAGGCGCCGCTGTCGGGCCCAATCTCTACGGCAAGACTGTCGTTCTGCCTTTTCCGGTCCAATTCAAAGTGATGCTCAATCTGTTGCCGCGTCTGAGTGCGTAAGTAGCGGGTAGGAAAACCCTCCAGGAATTGGGTGAGCTCGGGCGAGGTCTCCGGCCCAAACAGCGCGCTTTCGTTTTCCTGAATCCGGTTGGCAATTAATTCGCGCGTCAATTGCTGCAAACCCGCGGCATAGACGCGCCAGAGTTGTTCCACGCGCCACGGCGTCATGGCGGTTGGATTAACCGCGCTGATATCAGCGTAGGTGAGCAAGGCGAGCTGGCGGAGATGTTCCTGCGTGGGGATGCGGGAGCTGAGAAACCGGGCCGTCGCGGGGTCGTCCAGGTCGCGGCCGTTCATCACGAGCGAGAGGTCCAAATGATGGCCGATGAGAAAACGGATAATCTCCTGCTGCGGTGCAGGCACGCTCAGCCATTTGAAAACCGCCTCCGCTGCTTCGAGCGAACCGGTCACATGATTGCCGGGCAGCGTCCCCTTGCCGATGTCATGCAGCAGCAGCGCCAAGCGGAGCACGGCCAAGTCTTCCTGCTCTTGCAGCAAGCCGTAAAAGCGCGCGGGACTGCCAGGCTTATTCGCGGCCAAGTGGTCAATCACCTCAACCGCCACAATCGAATGCTCATCCACCGTGTAGCGGTGATAGAAATCGCGCACCACTAGACATTCCACGGTGTGCCAATGCGGAATCGCGGGCGCGAGCAAGCCTGTTTCCTGCATTTGCCGCAGGGCCGCGGCTACATTGGGTTGCGAAAAAAAGTTCCGCCAGGCAGGCCAGGGAATAGGCTGTTCGCGCAGCATGCCATGCAGGCGCCCGGCTTCGCCGGTCAAACGCCTTTGCGCATCCCATGACAACACGATTCCGTGCCGCGCTACGAACGTGAACAAATCCAAAAGCGCGGTGGACGAACTCATCGTGCTGGCGGGATTGCGCAGAAATACGCGTTCGTGCGAGACGGTATAGTCGCTGGTGGATAACCGGCCGCGCCAACTGCGAAACTGGCGCAGCAGCGATGGGTCTTTCAGATCGGCGAATTCCAGGGCGCGCAAAGCAGATTGAAACACGCGCCGCGCGTTCCGGTAGTACAGCCGCATCCATTCAGCGGGGTTGGCGATTTGCCATGCAGCCGCTGCCTGATCCTGCGATTCGAAATTAAGCAGATTATTGTCCCGTTTCGCTTGCCGGTGCAGAAAGCAGCGCACGGCGTGCAGAAATTGCTTCGCGCTCTCGATTTCGGCTAATGCCTCGCCGATGGCGCCTTTTTCCTGCGCCAGGAGGGCCAGCCAATGCAGCAGATGGATGTCGCGAATACCGCCGGGAGCTTCTTTCACGTTCGGCTCCAGGTGATAAACGGTGTGATTGAATTTTGCGTGGCGTTGGCGCGCCATCCCGGCCAGCTCGCGAATCAACCGGCTTTCCTGTTTGCGGAAGAAATCGGGCAAGGCCGCGGATAGGCGCTCGAAAATTGCTTTCCCGCCACAGACAAAGCGCAAATCCAGCAGGCTGATGTGCAGTTCAATATTCTGCTCGTGCAGCTCGCAGCACTCCGCCACGGTGCGCACCGATTGACTGACACGCAGGCCCAAATCCCAAAGCTCGCGCAGGAATTCGCTGAGCGGGTCTTTTACGGCAGCCATGGCCGCTTCGTTTTCGACCAAAATCAGGATGTCGATGTCGGAATACGGAAATAGCTCGCGGCGTCCATAACCTCCGACTGCGGCAATGCTAAACGGTACGGCGAGTCCGGAACTGGAACTGAGGCAGCTCAGCATGGTTTGGGCGATGATTTGATCCACGCTGTCGGAGCGGCCCAGTAAGCTCTCAGCGGCCTCCGCCTCCCACGCCGCAATTCCCGCCATGGCTACAACGCTATCTCACCCGTATCGTTGTTGCGGATGCGGATGGCTTCTAAAACGTCGTAAACGAAAATTTTGCCATCGCCGATTTTCCCGGTGCGCGCGGCGGCCGCGATGGCCTGCGCGATTTCATCAAGCCGGGCATCCGGGACGACTGTTTCCAGCTTGATCTTCGGCAGCAAGTCTATTTCATATTCCATGCCGCGATAGACCTCTTTATGGCCCTTCTGGCGTCCGTGCCCGCGCACTTCGGAAATGGTGATGCCATCGATCCCAAGATTTTTGAGTACGTCACGCACTTCGTCCAACTTATAGGGCTGGATGATCGCTTCAATTTTTTTCATAACGCAGGTGCAATCTTGCAGTTTATCGTTTCGCGCCTCGCGTGGTTTAACAATGAACAAATAGGCGAAGAAACGGTGTATTTTGCGAAACGAACTTCGGTCATGGCGCTGCGGAGGCGAGTTTTACGGAACCGAAGGAAAATCTGAACCTCATAGGGCAGAGACGATATCAGTTTTCTTGAAATCGTTCCCTTTAAACAGCAGGGGCTCACCACTGTGCTTCGCCAGCGCATAGGCGAAGCAATCGCCGTAATTCAGTCCGGCCGGGTGGCGACCCTTGCCAAAATCGTGGAAGGCTTGACGCGCGATGTACGCGTGGTCAGCGGTCACGGGCTCAATGATAACGCCGACACGGCGAAACAGGGCATCACATTGCTGAAGGACTTCCGCGGGGAATTGACTCTCGAGCACAATCGAGAGCTCGATGAAATTGCCCGCGGATATGCGGCAGCGCGAGGCGCGGCTGATGGCCTGGATATAGATCTCGGCATCCTGCTCCTTGGCAAGAATGGCAACAAGGGGCGAGGAATCCAGGATCATTTGGGGAGCCCGTGTTTGTCGTACAACAACTCGGCATGATCGAGATATGGACCCTTGATATGTGCTGCGGCACGATCGGCGATCGCCCGGATGTCGGCGGCGAGCGCTTCAGAATCGTGCTTCTGGATACGCTCATAGCGCTCCCGAAGAGCTTCGGTGACAACGCGAGTCATGGTCTCTCCGGTAGCCTGCGCAATGGCCTGCGCGAGCCGGTGGGCTTCCGGGTCTTTCACGTTGAGACTCACCACGGGCTACCTTTCTGTACGTTCCGTCTACCTTCCTCCATTCTAATACAGGATCCAAATATTCTGTAAGAAGCGCTCGCCGGGCTGTCCTTTGAAGCGCGTGATGGAGAAAAATTACCGGCCTGCTTGGTTCCAACGGCGTCGTTTAAAACGTGAAGCTGAGTCCGCCGCGAACGCTCCGGGGCGATTGGACGATCAACAAGCGGTGTCCGGTGGAATCGAAGGGAACGTAGCCTTGCGCCAGCAGGTTGCGCAAGTCGGCGGTTAGCGCCAGCCGGCCCGGCAGTCCAAAGAAGGATGGCAAGGGCTGCCGGATCGAAAAATTCAGTCCCGGCGAAAGCGTCATGTTCTGCGTGGTAAAGATATGGTTCGGCACGAAAGAGCGGCTGTCGGCCCAGCCGTAACTGGCGATGATGCGCGTGCCCGCGATCGGAGCCTTCGCGCTGAGGTTTACGGTCGCCGCGTTGTGATTTTGTTCCCGCAAAAAGAATTGCTGGCCGCCGCCGCTGATTCCTAACCCGGTGTCGCCGGGGGTGAATCCGCCCATGCGGCCGTAGGCCACCGCCACGTCCAGCGAATCGTTCAGCCGCTGGTCAGCCGACGCGAGAAAGCCGGTGCGCGCATAGTTGCCGATGTTAAAGGTAGAAATTTTGGAGGTTTCGTCAAACAGTAAATCGCCGGAATTCAGCGGCGACAAGTCGCCGGCCAGATCCATGCGCCCGTTTCGCACGTTTTCGTCGAATGCGCTGATCGAGTAGGTAGTGGAATCGACGAGCTTACTGTAGCCAACTTCGTAGTTTTGCGTTCGTTGCAGCACCAGTTGATTGTCGCGGCTGGAGATTTGCGGCAGGCGAGCCAATGCGTCCACCGCGCTCGACAAATCGGGTGAAGGGCCGTCCGCGTCTACCGTCCGCATAGGTTGATGAGCCGTAAGCGCGTCAGGCCGGCCGCCGTCGCTATAAGCGGCCATCACTTGGCCCATCTTGCCGAGGTTTACCGTGATGCGTGCGAAGGGACTGATGCGGCTGGCATGCTGCTGGAAGTAGTCTACAGATTCGCCCGTCATCCCGTATTCCACATGAACGCTGTCCAGGGGATCCGTGACTTCATACATGGTGAAAGACATGCTGTGCAGCACCGGTGACGAACCCGCCATGGAGTTGCCAACGCCAATCCCATTTCCTGGAACCTGGCCGCCGAAACGGCTCGATTGGGAAACCGTCATCGTGATTTCCGGCAAATTGCCGAATGTGCCGTTGGGGTCCCGGCTATAGATGGCGGAGAGACCAAAGGCGGCCGGAGACAACTCTGAATTCTGGCCGTATGTGCCGGCGATCTGCAGTTGATTGTTGCCGAGCAGGCGGGTGGAAAGCGCAAATTGCGTCCCCATGTCGGTTTGCGCGGAATCGAGATCGATCAAGCCGCCGCCGTCGCCGCCCGAAACGGCCAGCATGGCGTGCGTCTCGGAGAAAACTTTGGGATGCAAACTCGAATTGGTTTCAAGTCCTGCTTCGAGGTCCCGGCCAGTGGATGCCGTGGAGAGTTCACCCGGCAGAAAGCGTGTAATGGGACGAGTGGCCGGCGAGGAGCGCAGCACCCATTTCCAATCGTCGGACATGGCGCCGGTTGGAAGCGAGTAGTTCAATTCCACGCTGCTAAATAAAGTAGCGAGATGAATCTGGAGAATGCTGTTTAAACCGGCCTTCACGGCGATGCGGTCGCGGAATGCCGGCAAAAAGCTCGCGAGCGTAACGCGCACGGAGTAGTTGTCGCCCGGCAAATCGGCAAAGGCAAAGCGGCCATCCTCCATGGTCAGCGCGCGCGCCACTAATCGCTGGTACTTGTTGAAGAGCAGAACGCTAGCGCCCATTTGAGGCGTACCGGTGGCGTTGACCACCGAACCCATCAAGTTGCCCGTAACAGGCAGAGATAAATCGGCGGCATTCCCTTGGCCGGTGAGCGCCAGAAATCCTACCAGTGCGGCAGCTAGAGCGATCTGTTTTCTCGCCGAGAGCGATTGCAATTTGAGACCTTCGACCCTCCGGCCGAACCGGTTTGGCCTGTCTACGATGTTACCGTAAATTGCGCCGACGGTGTGAGGCTGCGGTTTTTGAGCTTATCGTCGATTTTCAATTTCAACGTATAGCGGCCCGGAGCTAGCGAATGCAGAGGCAACTTTTTCTCCACGGTGACCAGGAATGCCGAAGCGTTTTGCAGCGAGGTCAGATCCTCCGTTTGCGACATGACGGTCTTGTTGTCGGCGTTGTTCACGACTTCATACTCGATCGTCCCTTGCGGCTTTTTCGTTTTCTCGTCCATGCCCAAGTTGTAAAACTCGGTGTAGATGCCCATGGTTTCGCCCTGCTTGAAAACGTCATTGATGCGCGGCCGGACCTTGGAACTGCGGATCACGAACTGGCCCGTTCCGATGCTGGTGGTGGGCACCCGCTCCAACTGATCGGCCAGAATCACGCTGCTCGCCCCCAATTGATCTTCATCATAATGCGGCACGACCAGCGCAGTCTCATAGGTGTTCATGGTGTTGCCCACGACGTCTTTGGCAACAATATTTAAGCGATAAGTGCCGGGCGCAAGCGGAATTCGTTTCGAATAAATCTGCGAGCCGTTCATGGTCGCCTGCAGCATTTCCTGCGGCGTTTCGGCATTGACGGTTTCTTCGAACCAGTTCACCGACCGTCTCGTCAAGGTTGTAATGCGGCCGTAGATGTTGACGGTGGCTTTCGAAATTTTGTCCTTGGTGGCGTAGTTCAAATCCGCATTTTTGAACTGGATCATGATGTTGGTGTAGACGGTGGCGTCCGTCACGCGAATGAAGTCGGTTCTCACCGCCATCGGCAGCGTGTTGTAACGGATGTTCGAACTGATCACCGCATCCAGATCTCTGAATTTGATCACCGGCGCTTTCATGAGGTTGGCGTATTGTTCCAGCCGCGTAAATTCGTTCATGCTTTCGGGAAGCGGCTGCGTGCCGGTGCCCAAGTGTGTTCCGTCGGTGCGATCGAAGCGCTGCGTTTTGTCGGCCAAGCCCATCTGTTCCGACATCGTCAAGCCGGCGCCGGGAACATACAGCAGAGCGTCCTTTTCTTCGGGGTCCAGGGCAATCTTGTATTCGCCGCTCATGCTGGCGTCGACGAACTCGATAATGGTGTTGGTGCCCACGCCTTCGATATAGCGGTAGCGCCAATCTTCAAACGGATAGGTGGAGGTTTCGCCGCCGCCTTCTTCCTGCGGACGTTCATAGCTGCCGCCTGAGGGGTGCGAATCAATCTCATCCGGCGCGCCGTACTTGATGTAGATCATGCCGCGATCGGTTTTCCAGCCTGGGATACCTGAGGCGTAGTGATCGTTGGCGTAGGCGATGCGGCGGTAATGCTCTTCCTTATACTCGTTTTCTTCGGTGTCGGGCGTCGGATCGCGGCGCAGCCAGAATTGCTCCACGAATTGCTGGCGCTCTTCATCGGTCTTTAAACGCTTAAATGCCTGGCGTTCTTCGTCCGTGATGATGTATGTGACATCTTCACTCATCCACTTCTTCCAAGGGCCGGCCAACTCTTTTTCGAGTGCTTTCTGTTTTTTGGCAATTTGTTTCTTGGTGAGCGGCTTGGCAATGGTTTCGTTGTTGCTGGAGCTACTGCTGCTAGCCGCGGCGGGCTCTTGGCCCTGCGGGGCTTGGGCGGCGACAGTTAGAACGGCCGCGCCGATACCAATGATTAAAGAAGCATGGAAGGCGGAAGAGTACTTCATACGGAAAGACCACCTTTGCGGGCGAATCTCGCCGCGCAAATATAAGTTTAAGATTGTTTAAATTCTACGTCAACGCCGTGACGCGCGTGCAGACTTCTGCGTTTCTTTTTCTGAAACATCCCGGCGCTTTCCAAAATTGTGCTGGATTTAGTGTACCGTGAATGACCGGTTTCCGTTCCACGGCTACGATATTCGGTAGCGGTCTCCCATAATGAAGAGTTTTCCCTTTTGATTTTCCGCGCGTCATACTGATTATGAGGCACTTACGACCATTTTGGCGGGAACAAGTAAATGGCCGCCGACGTGCTTCGGCAACTCAAGCTAGGTAGGAGTGGGAGATAGTTGTGAGGCGACGTGTGATGTAATCTTCCACACGTCCCCTTGGGGGCTTTAGACGGGGGATAAGTTGAGCCGGTGCTTTCGTGAGCGAGTCTAGGAATCAATTCTCGGGTACGCTGTTGCTGGTGCTCACTATCGCGGCCATTGTCGGCGCGGTGCTGAGCCTGCGGAATCTGCATTCCTATCCGCTACATGACGACGGCGTTACCTGGGTTGACCAGAAGCTAGACCCGAAAGTGGACAAAACCGCTAACGGCAACCACACGGCGGTGGTGGCGGCCTATGTCTCTCCGGACGGCCCTGGCCAAAAGGCCGGTATCCGGTTGGGCGATCAACTCCTGGCGATTCACAACATCCCTATCAACTTCCCTATCAAGGATGCCCTGGATGTCCCACAAGCGCTGTGGCAGATTCCGCTTCTGGGACAGACTCGCTATACTCTCCGCCGGGACGGTATTGAATTTCAAAAAGACAACATTTTTATACAGGCGGCTCCGCGGGATAGCGCCCTTTACTACCAATATTGCGTAGGCTTTTTCTACTTAGCCATTGGATTGTTCGTCTATTTTCGCCGGACTAGCGCCTCAAAATCTCTGCATTTCTTCCTGCTATGCCTGGCTTCTTTTATTGCCTCGTGCTTCCACTATTCCGGCAAGCTGAATACCTTCGATGAAGTCATGTATTGGGGTAATGTTGCCGCTTCACTGGCCGCGCCCGTCATTTTTCTGCATTTTTGCCTTACGTTTAATATCCGGCCGAAGTTTCTGCAGGGCCGCCGATCGTGGCTGCTGCTATATATCCCATCCCTGTTGATATTTCTGGCGATAGTGGCATCCGCGCAAGGTTTTCTGCGGGTGGCCATGCCGTTGCTCGAAGTGCGCTGGCTCATGGACCGGCTCATGTTGGGATTCTCCATGCTGGTTTACTTTTTGGGCACGGCCGCGCTGGGTTTCGATTACGCCCATGCCGAAGATCCGGTGCTGCGCCGCCAGTTGAAGTACCTGCGCAACGGCGCTTTGGTGGGTCTGGCGCCGTTTGCGCTGCTCTACGCGCTGCCCTACGTATTCGGCGCGGTTCCCTCCCATGTGATGAATCTGAGCGTGGTCTCCATGGGACTGATTCCGCTGGCCTGGGCTTACGCCATCACGCGCTACCGCCTGATGGATGTGGACATTATTTTCCAGCAAGGATATGTCTACACGCTGGCTACGCTGGCGGTGATTGGCGGGTTCTATGCGCTGATTTTCGTAGTCTTCAACACCAGCACGATTAGCCCGCCCGCGTTCGTTTTGCTGATCGCTTCCGCCACGTTTATCTTTCAACCGATTCGCCGCTGGATTCAGGAGCAACTGGACCGTTGGGTGTTTTACCGCGACCGCTACGACGCCCGCCTAACGCTGATCGAATTCGCACGCGAGCTCAGTTCGGAGACCGACCAGAACGTGATGCTGGCCAAGGTTTCAGACCGGCTGCTGCGCACGCTATCCATCCATCAGGTAGGTTTCTTTTTGCTGAATGACAGCGCTCCCGGTTTTTTCCTGCATTCGCTCAACCAGAAAAACGTGCGGCCCGCGAAGACTGCCGGAGCGCTGGATCTGCGCTTTTTGCTGGAATCGGCCGAAAGGCCCTATCTCTTTTTTGAGCGGCCCAAGCATCTTCGCGATATCGTTTTTGAATCCTGGCCGGAATCGGTTCGCGAAACGGTTGCGGATCTGGATTTCACTTACTACGTTTCCTGCAAATCGCGCGGCCGGACTATTGCTTTCTTCGGCGTGAGCCGCACCACCGAAGGCGATTTCCTTTCGAGCGACGATCTTGAGCTGCTGGTCACGCTTTCGAACTACATTGCCATCGCCATCGAAAATTCACGCTTGTACAGCTCACTGCAGCGTAAGGCCGACGAATACGAGCGCTTGAAAGAGTTCAACGAAAATATCGTGGAATCGATCAATGTCGGCATTCTGGCCGCGGGCCTGGATGACAAGGTGGAAAGCTGGAATACGCAAATTGAAAAGCTGACGGGCATCACGCGCGACGATGCGGTGGGCCGCCCGCTGCGCGAACTTTTCCCGCCGGAGTTGTGCCAGAAGTTTGACGAGCTGCGCGAAGACGAAGCGGTTCACAATGTGTACCGGATGACCATGCGGCAGCGCTTTCCAGAGGCGGCGGCTTCCCAGAATGGAAGTGGGAACGGGCACGGCGCACCCGGACACAATGGGTTAGAACTGGCCAAAGCGCAGCGGCCCGTTCGCGAATCGATCGTGAATTTAGCGATCGCTCCGCTGGTTTCGCGCGAGGCGAAGCAGATCGGGCGCCTGATTATTTTCGACGACGTCACTGATCGCGATGAATTAGAAAGGCGTCTGGTGCAGGCCGATAAACTCAGCTCGATTGGCCTGTTGGCGGCCGGCGTGGCGCACGAAGTCAATACTCCTTTGGCGGTGATTTCCACTTATGCGCAAATGCTGGCCAAGCAAGTGAGCGGTGACGACCAGAAGGCCAAGCTGCTGGACAAGATCGCCAAGCAGACTTTCCGCGCCAGCGAGATTGTCAATTCCCTGTTGAATTTTTCGCGCACGTCGCCTACCGATTTCGTGGAAGTGGATTTGAACCGCGTGATTCGCGAAACCGCCTCGCTGGTGGAGCACCAGTTCAAACAAGCCGGCGTGGAAGCGCAGCTGAACCTGGCGGAGAATCTGCCGGGCGTGCGTGGAAATTCTGGCAAGCTGCAACAGGTTTTCTTGAACCTCTTCCTGAATGCGCGCGACGCCATGCTGAACAACCGCCAGAATAACGGCGCATTGACCGTCCGGACGTGGAGTGAAAACGGCTTTGCTCACGTGGAGGTTTCCGATACGGGGCAGGGAATTCCGCCTGATTTGCTGGCGCGCATCTTTGATCCATTTTTTACTACCAAAGGCGCCACTAAGGGCACCGGCCTGGGCCTATCCATCAGCTACGGCATTGTGCAGGAGCATAACGGCGTGATTGAAGTAGATAGCGTGGTGGGACGCGGCACGCGCTTCCGGCTGGAGTTTCCGGCCATGGCGTCACGCCCCTTAGCCCGCATGGCAGTTTAAAACCGCCGGTCATCTGCTACAACCACAATAGTGGCTTTCCCTAATCAAGCTTTGCCTGCCGACCGCGTCAGTCCGCCTGAACGCCGCCGAATCCTTGTCATCGACGACGAGGCGGACATTCGAGAGAGTCTCGAAATGCTGCTCACCAGTGAGAATTATGCCGTGGATATGGCGGAGAACGGCACGACCGGTTTACAGAAATTCGAATCCGGCGCGCATGATCTGGTCCTGCTCGACCTGATGATGCCGGACCGCTCTGGTATGGAAGTGCTGGCCGAAATCCGGCAGCGCGACCAGGAAACGCCGGTGTTCATGTTAACGGCGTACGGGTCGGAAGAAGTGGCAGTGCGCGCCCTCAAATCCGGCGCCAACGATTATTTCGCCAAGCCCTGGGACAACGACAAGCTGCTGATTGAGATTGACCGCATGATCTCAAAAGGCCGCCTGGAGCGTGAAAATACCCAGCTCAAGCGCGCCCTGAAGCAGCGCTATGCTTTCCCCAACATCGTGGGCAAGAGCGAGCGCATGCTGCGGCTGCTGGATCAAGTGGCGCAAGTGGCTCCCAGCCGCGCCACCATTTTGATTACCGGTGAAACGGGCACCGGAAAAGAACTGATCGCCAAAGCCGTGCATGCGCATTCGGCGCGCGCCGACCAGATGTTTGTGCCGGTCAATAGCGGGTCGCTGCCGTCGGAATTGCTCGAATCGATTTTGTTCGGCCACGTGAAGGGTTCGTTCACCGGCGCGGTCGCTAACCGCAAGGGCCTTTTTGAAACTGCCAATCGCGGAACCATTTTTTTCGACGAGGTAGGCACGGTCGGACCTGAGATTCAGGTGAAGCTGCTGCGCGTTTTGCAGGATCGCGAGTTCATGCCGCTCGGATCGAATGAAAGCATGCGCGTGGATGTGCGCATTATTGCGGCCACCAATGCAGATTTGAAAAAGTTGGTGGATGACGGCAAGTTCCGCGAAGATCTTTATTACCGGCTCAACGTGATCAATCTGAATTTGCCGCCGCTACGCGACCGCAAGGACGACATTCCTTTACTTGTCGACCATTTCTTTACACGCTACTGCCATGAGAATGAGAAATTCCTGAATAGCGACGGCCGTTCGGCGCTGAGCTTTGAGCCGGAAGCGCTGCAGATCATGATGGAGCACAACTGGCCCGGCAATGTGCGCGAACTTGAAAATGTGGTGGAGCGCGCGGTGGTGCTGACCACTACGGTTTCCGTTCCCACCCACGTTTTGCCCGACCACCTGCAGTTGGCGAGCGGCTTGCGCATTTCACGCGACACCGACGGCATGCTGCCTCCCGATGCCTCTCTGTTTGAAATCGTCGCCGATTATGAGCGCCGGAAGATCATTGAATCGCTGGAGCGCGTGAATTACAGCCAGACGGAGGCGGCCGAGGCTTTGCGCATTCCGCTGTCCACGCTCAACCAGAAAATCAAGCGGCTGAATATAGACATCAAACGCCGCGCTAGCAATCAATAAGCCGGTGCGTTATTCTGCAACGAGGATTCTTAAAATTGAAATCTCTCGTATGTGCACTCATCGTGGCGCAGGCGCTGTCCGCGCAGGTTGCCTCTCCTCCAGCCGCCCCCGCCGCGTCAGCTCCGGCCGCCGCCGCTCCGGCTGAAGCGGATATGGTGAAACTGCAAACTCTACTGAGCAGGAACCGTAAGACTTTGCAAGACTGGCCGAACCTGGCGCGTTACGCCGCGGACAACGCCAAACTCGCCGCGCCGGCTCCGGGCGAAGCGCGCGTGGTGTTTATGGGCGATTCCATTACCGACGGCTGGGGGCGCGGGCGCGGTACATTCTTTCCCGGCCAACCGTATATCAACCGGGGCATTAGCGGGCAAACCACTCCGCAGATGTTGATTCGCTTCCGTCCGGATGTGATTGCGCTGAAGCCCAAGGTGGTAGTGATTCTGGCAGGCACGAACGACCTGGCTGGCAACACTGGCCCGGAGACGCTGGAAGATATTGAAGGCAATCTCGTCTCCATGGCTGAACTGGCGAAGGTCAACAATATTCGCGTTGTCTTTTCATCCGTCACGCCTGTTTGCGACTACATCAAACCACAGACCGCGCAACGGCCGCCGGCCCAGATTATTGCTCTCAACGACTGGATGAAAGACTATGCCGCGAAGAACGGCGCCGTCTACCTTGACTATTACTCGGCTATGTTGGACGAGCACCAGATGTTGAAGCAAGCGCTCACGTTCGACGGGCTGCATCCCAACACCGCCGGTTACGACGTGATGGGGCCGCTCGCCTCCGCCGCGATTGCCCAGGCGCTGGCGAAATAACCCGGTGCTGCTGTTCGGAATCACCATTCTTTGCAGCGCCTGTCTACTATTCCTGGTTCAGCCGCTTGCCTCCAAGTTGATTCTGCCTTGGTTTGGGGGCTCCGCCGCGGTATGGATCACGTGCATGTTGTTTTTCCAGACTGGCTTGCTGCTCGGCTACCTCTATGCGCACGCGCTGGCGCGCCGTTTTACGCCGAAACGCCAGGCCATGATTCACGCCGCGCTGCTGCTGGGTAGCTTGGCGACGCTGCCCATTTTGCCGAACGCGATGTGGCAGCCGAAGCCGGGTGAAGATCCGATCTGGCGGGTGTTCGGGGTGCTGGCGACATCGGTCGGCTTGCCGTATATTTTGCTGTCGTCTACGAGTCCACTGGTGCAGAGCTGGTATGCGAATCGGCGGGCGGGCGCGCTGCCGTATCGTTATTTCGCGCTGTCGAATGCGGGTTCGCTGGCCGCGCTGTTGGCCTATCCGGTATTGGTCGAGCCCTATTTCAGCGGGCATCAGCAGGCCTGGATGTGGTCGGCCGGGTTCGTTTTGTTTGCGGCTATTTGTATTGGCACGGCGGTCATTGCCGCGCGCGGCGATAGTTCAAACAAACCGGCAACCCAACCGCTCCCTTACGGCCGCGCCTCGGTTGTTCACCTGGCTTTATGGCTCTCTCTGGCTGCGTGTGCTTCGACGCTGCTGCTGACGGTGACGAATTTGCTGACGCAGAATATTGCCCCGATGCCGCTGCTGTGGGTGTTGCCGCTGGGGCTTTATCTGCTTACGTTCATCCTTTGCTTTGAGAGCGGCCGCTGGTATCAGCGCGTTGTTTTCGTGCCGCTGTTGTTTCCGGCGCTGTGGTGCCTGGTTTCCTTTACGAAGACGGTGGATACCGACAAACTGATTTGGGTAGTGCCGCTGCTGCTGGCGTCTCTGTTTGTCTGCTGCATGGCGTGCCACGGGGAGTTGGCTCGCTTGAAACCCGCCTCCGAGCAGCTCACCACGTTTTATTTATCGCTAGCGGGGGGCGGAGCGTTGGGCGGATTGTTTGTCGCGCTCTTTGCGCCGCGCGTGTTCCCTGACATGCTGGAACATCCCATTGCTTGCATTCTTTGCCCGGCGCTGCTGTTGGCGGTGTTTTGGCGGGAGCGCGGGAACTGGTCAAGAGCAAATTTGGCAATGTCCGTGTGGCTGGCGGCGGCCGCGTGCACCATTCTCTTAACTGCTTACGAGGTCCGCAACAGCGTTCGCGCTATACACTATGCCCGCGTGCTGGTTCGCAACTTTTATGGCGGGCTGCGCGTCCGGGATTTTACGGATGAAAAGTTGAAAGTCCGTGAATTGAGCCACGGCACTATCATCCATGGCATCCAGATTCTGGATTCCAATCTGCGGCACGTGGCCACGACGTACTACGGCCGCGACTCCGGCATCGGCCTTACTTGGCGCGTTATGGAAAAACAAGGTCCGTTGCGCATGGGCGTCATCGGCCTGGGCGCCGGCACCCTAGCGGCCTATGGCCGCAGCGGCGATACGTTGCATTTCTATGACATCAATCCGCTGGTAGTGAATATCGCCAAAACCCAGTTCACCTTTTTGAACGATTGCCCGGCGCATGTGGATATTGCTTTGGGCGACGCTCGCTTGTCCATGTCACGCGAACCGGATCAGCGCTTCGACATTTTGGTGATCGATGCTTTTTCCGGAGATGCTGTTCCCGTGCATCTGCTCACGCGCGAAGCCTTTCAAATTTACTGGCAGCACATGAAGCCGGACGGCGTGATTGCGGTACATGTCTCCAATCATTATCTGAATCTGCCGCCGGTGGTAAAGCTCGCGGCGCAGGATTCCGGTAAACAGGCGCGCTTAGTTGACAGCGAAGACAGCGCGAATGAGGTGTATTCCGCTACCTATGTGTTGGTGTCCAACAGGCCGGGCTTTTTCGAGGACCCACTTTTCAAAGGACAACTTCAACTCATTCCCATTCCGCGCAATATGCGGCCCTGGACCGACGATTTTAGCAATCTATGGCATATTTTGAAATTCGGAGAATGATTGTGTGGAGCTAGGTTTGGCTTTTGCTCATCCACTTTTCCGCTTGCGGCGCCTGGTGCGCGAGTAACCGGGTGACCAGTGATTCAGGGCTGCTGTCGGAGACCACCATCTGGCGGTGTACCGATTGCAAAAACTGTTCCGCTACCGCGTGGTCAAATAATTGCAATAGGCAGTCATAATAGCCTTCCACGTTGAGAATCCCGCACGGCTTTTGTTCGAGTCCCAATTGGGTCCAGGTGAGAATTTCGCAAAATTCTTCAAGTGTCCCGTAGCCGCCGGGCATGGCGATAAACGCGTCGGATAACTCCGCCATGAGAGCTTTGCGCTCATGCATGGATTCCACGACCCGTAAATCAGGAATGCCCAGGTGGGCGCGCTCTTTTATGACCAAGGCGCGGGGCATGACGCCGGTAATCTCGCCGCCCGCCGCCAGAACGGTGTCG
>DASXGT010000023.1:0-14912 GCA_036488895.1 Bryobacteraceae bacterium
GCAGCTGCGCTCGCAAACGGATCAGCAGTTGTCGAGTACGGTGAGCCAGGTGAATCAATTTGCGAGCCAGATTGCGGCGATTAACGGTGAGATACGGCAAGGCGGCCAAAATGACGCCGGCCTGCAGACGCAACTCTACAATACGCTCGAAGACCTCTCAAATCTTGCGCCCATCCAGGTGCAGACGCAAAGCGATGGCACAGCGACGGTTTTGCTAGGCGGCCAAGCGCCGCTGGTCATCGGCCAGACCGCCAATGCGCTCCAGTTAAGTTACACGGCGCCCGCGGCCGCGGCCTATCCCGGCGCGGCCCCGGATGCAACCTTATTGAGCTCCAGTGGACAGGATGTAACGCAACTGGCGGGCGGCGGCCAACTGGGCGGCTTGCTGCAGTTTCGTAATCAGACCTTGCCTTCCGTGTTGGGCGATCCCAGCCAGCAAGGCAGCTTGAACCAGCTGGCGCAGGGACTGGCGGATAGCGTTAATCAGTTGCTGACCGGCGGACAAGTCAGCGCGGGACAGCCGCCCGTGTCCGGCACGCCGTTGTTTATCTACATTGCCGGAGCACCCACCGCGGTAGCCTCCACGCTGGCGGTGAATCCGGCCATTGGCGCGGCGAATTTAGCCGCCATTGACCCGGCAACCGGTGCCGCCAATGGCATAGCCAGCACCTTGGCGACGCTTGCGACATCGCAAAACCCCGCCTATCAGATCAACGGCTTAAGTTACACGGACTTTTACAGCTCAATTGCTTCCGGCATCGGTACGCAAGCCGCTAGTGCGTCCAGCGCGCAGGCGACTCAAAGCCAGGTTTTGACACAGGCGCAAAATGTGCGCGCGCAGGTGTCGGGAGTTTCGTTAAACGATCAAGCGGCGACGCTGCTCGAATATCAGGAGTCCTATCAAGCTTCCGCGCAGGTGATCTCGACGATTGATCGCATTACCCAATCGCTGCTGACGATGTTCCAGAACATGGCATGACGATTTGAATTTTGGATTGAGGGAACGATTTCTTTGCGGGAAGAGGTAACGTATGCTAGCTGGACTCGATGCTTTTAATTCTACTTTTTTGGCGGGTCTGAACGCCACGGAGAACCGCATCACCGCGGCGAACAAGCAGATCACCTCCGGGTTTCGCGTCAACGAGGCGTCCGACGACCCCACTGCCGTTGGATCGATTGTGCTCTATCAGAGCCAGATCGACCAGGCCACGCAAATCCAAACCAACCTGAATTGGGCCTCGACGGCGGCGAGTTCGGCCGACGGGGCGCTGTCCACCGCTTCCACGCTGCTGGACCGGCTGACTACGCTGGCCGCGCAGGGAAGCAACAGCACGGCGACTGCCTCCTCGCGCACGGTGCTGGGCGTGCAGGTGCAGGCGATTCTGCAACAATTGGTCGGCATTGCCAACACCTCGGTGCAGGGCCAATACATCTTCGGCGGCGACGATCCTGCCACGCAGCCCTACACCTTCAATTGGAATGTGCCGGGTGGGGTGGTCCAGAACAATACGGCAGCCAATACAGCAACGATTCAAAATGCCTCCGGCGCCACGATTATTCCCGGTCTGACGGCACGGCAAATTTTCGGAAACGGCGGCGCCGGCCTTGCCGGCAATAGCCAGCGCATTGATACGCCCGGGGCGGCGTTTGTGAAAGGCGTGGCTGGCACAGACGACGAAACATTTCACTTCAGCGTGTTTGCGAACGGGCAGGCTTCGGCGGTCGCGGCTACGGTTACGGCCAGTACGAACGGCCAATCGCTCACAAGCGTCCTCAGCAGTCTGAATAGCCAGTTGAATCAGTACGGCATCGCCGCGAGCGTCGATAGCAGCGGCCTGTTGCAGTTCAGCGGGTCGAATGCATTTACGGTCGGCGAAAGCGCTTCAACGGGCGCGCAATTGCTCACCAGCAACAGCGGCGCGGGCGCGGCGGTGAATGCCGTCAATTACTCCATTGCCGGCCAGGCCGCTTATTCGGCCGCGGCCGGCGACACGCTACAATTTCAAACCAGCGCCGGTCCAACCACAGTAACGCTTGCGGCGGGAACCAGTTTGAGCGCAGCAATCACGCAGATCAATGCAGCCACGGCAAGCCTAGGCGTCTATGCCGTGGAAAACAGCGCTGGAACGGGGATCTCGTTTCAAGGCCAGAACAGCTTTTCGATTACCAACAGCAACAACGGCGCCTTCGCGGCGCCCGGAGTCCAGACAGCGGCCGCGCCTGCCAGCTCCACTATTTTTCAGACCGTCTACGCCCTGGGGCAGGCGCTGCAGAATAATGACCAGGCCGGAGCGCAAAATGCCGCGTTGGCATTGCAAACCGCCGTTACGCAACTCGGACAAGCGACCACGCACTACGGAAACACCGAGAGTTGGATTCAAGATTCACAGAACTCGGCAACCTCTTTGCTCACGGATTTGCAGAGCGCGCTCGGGGGCTTGCGCAATGCCGATGTGGCCAGCCAGGCCACCGCGCTGACGCTCGACAATACGGCCTTGCAGGCGGCCTTGGCTGCGCACGCCAGTTTGCAAGTCAAATCTCTCTTTAGCTACTTGGGCTAGACGTCTAGGGTAGAGCGTCTGAATTAGATCCGGATTCGCCGGGTGCCAAAAAATAATTTCAATGCTCAAAGTTTAGCGAAAAACCGGACACTTTCCTCGATAGAGACTTAAAGAGGAAATGGCCAGCGATGAATGTTGCGCAACACGCCGGAAAGATCCTAGCCGCTTGGAACAGGGCGGACCCGGTTACTTTCGAGCTGGCACTGGAGAGCGCGTTGCACAGTTGCCGCCGGTCGGCGCCGCTAGGCGGTCTTGAATATGAGCGGCAGGAAGTGCTGCAAAGCGTGATTGAGCGTCTGTGGTCGATCGGCGCGCCGGGAAGCCGCGTGCGGCCGGAGCTACCAGCCGCTTCCCGCAGCCTGCATGCCGGGCTCATGCTTTTAGAACATCTAAGCCAGCGCGCCGCAGCCTAGCAATGCTCATTCCGCCCGGCCGCCTTTCGAGTTGTTTTCCCGCTGCCGCATGCGTGGCCGCCGCCCAGACCGCCGCGCGCAGACAGGTTTGCCGCGATTTGACGCATGCGTAGGCCGCGATTTGCCGAAGAGGTCATTATGATTCACCTGACGCGCTTAAATCGATCCCGGCTGGTGGTCAATTCCGATCTCATCGAACATATTGACGTTACTCCCGACACGCTCATTGTTCTGACGACGGGCCAGAAAATTCTGGTGCTCGAAACCGCCGCCGAGGTTGTGGAACGTGTCGTCGGCTTCCGGCGCGCGCTGCTCGAACGCCTGTCCGCTTGCCCTGTTATCGGGTGCCCGCATGGCAGCCGCGCTCCCGCGCTGAACACCGCCGCATCCATCCCAGCCTGCCTAGATCCCATGGAAGCAAATTTGGCGTAGGAACGTCATGACAAACAACAGCACCTCGCCGCGCGCCTCCGGACGCCTGGATTTCGCTTCATTGGCCGGATTGATTCTGGCGGTGGGCGGCATTCTCGGGGGATTGCTTCTCGAAGGCGGTAGAGCGAGCGACGTCGGCCAGTACACCGCCGCTTTGATCGTTTTAGGTGGAACCTTGGGAGCGGTCATGCTGACCACTCCGCTGCGCTTGCTGCTGGCCGCTCTCAAACGCGTGAAAGACGTGTTCTGGGACACCGCGCCCTCGGCCGCCGATGTGATGCGGCAGTTGCTCGATTTTGCCCGCCAGGCGCGCCGCTCCGGGATTCTATCCCTCGAAAACGACGCGGACGAGTTGGCGGACCCGTTCTTACGAAAAGCGCTTTCATTGGCCGTGGACGGCACTGACTTGCAGGACCTGCGGCGCATCATGGAGCTTGAGATTGAGCTCGCCGAGCGCCGCGGCGAAGCCGAAGCCCGAGTGTTCGAGGCGGCCGGCGGCTATTCGCCCACCATCGGCATCATCGGCGCGGTGCTCGGATTGATCCAGGTGATGAAGCATCTCGAAGACATTGAGCGCGTGGGGCACGGTATTGCCGTGGCATTCGTGGCCACCGTGTATGGAGTAGGACTGGCGAACCTGGTGTTGCTGCCGGCGGCCAATAAACTCAAGGCGCGTTTAGACCAAACGCTGGAATTCCGAGAATTGATGCTTGAAGGCGTGATCGGCATCGTCGAGGGCATGAATCCCAAGCTGCTTGAAAAGAAGCTGGAAGCATTTCTAGAAGATGTCCCTGACGCGGATACCGCCGGTGCGCGGGAGTCCCGGCTGGGAGCCTCCGCGCGCCCCATGGCCGCCCGCTAGACGCGCCGGGAAAATATGGCCAGAACGAAAAAAGCGCAGAAAGAAAATCATGACCGCTGGCTGGTCTCCTATGCAGATCTGGTGACGCTGCTGTTTGCTTTCTTCGTGGTCATGTTCGCCTCCACGCAGAGCGACAAGTCGCGCGCCAAAGCGATCTCGGCGGCGGTCGAGAATGCGCTCCAGAACGGCGGCATCCCGCCGCAAGTTCTTGCCATTCTGGGTGGAACAAAGGCCGCCACACCCGCGCCCAAGACAGGTCAAGAGAGGACGGTTCAAGAAAAGCCGTTGCCGGCGCACCTGATCGATCTGGCGGCTGCCTATGGAGCGCTGCGCGAGAAATTGGACCCCGAGATCAAAAACGGCGCGGTCGAGCTGCACATTGAAGAACGTGGAATCATTATCGGCTTGAACTCGGCGGTGTTTTTTCCGTCGGGCGGTGACTCCATCGACAAGAGCGTCTTTTCCATACTCGATAAAGTGGCCTCCGTTCTCAACCAGCTCCCCAATCCGCTGCGGCTGGAAGGACACACTGACTCCGTGCCCATCAACACGGCGCGTTTTCAGAGTAATTGGGAGTTGTCGGCCGCGCGCGGCATCGCGATGCTGCGCGCCCTCGATGAAAACTATGGGGTCGCGCGTTCGCGCATGGCAGTGGTGGGCTATGCCGACACGCAGTCGCTTGAATCGAATGAAAGCGAAGAAGGCAGGCGCAAGAACCGCCGCGTCGATATTGTGATTGTCAGCGCTTACGGCATGCGCTCGGAGCCCAAGCCAAGCCCCGCCGCTCCCGTTCAAAACAGCCAGGTGCGGAACAGCGCTGGGGTGCATTAAAAAGTTTCTTTTGCTTTCCGCGTATTTTATCTAGAATTCGGCCCTAAACGTGCGAAAAGGTTTGTGCAGGCCAGATACAAGCCGTGAGGCAAGAGGCCGAGACAAAAGGAGCAGGACAAGAAAATGATTTCACTTCAAACCAACGTCGACTCTCTCACAGCGCAACAGAATTTGGGCGTCGATAACCAACTGCAAAGCAAAACCATTCAACAGCTCACGTCCGGATACCGGATCAACAGCAGCGGCGACGATGCGGCCGGCCTTGCGGTCGCAAACGAATACCGCAGCACGATCGCGCAGCTCACCCAGGGCGTTGCCAACGCTAACGACGGTACCAGCCAATTGCAGATTATTGATGGCGGCCTGAGCAACATTTCAACCATTCTCGACCGGCTTCAGACGCTGGCGACGCAGTCGGCCTCTTCCACCTTCTCCGGCGACCGCGCCACCCTAAACCAGGAATTTCAGCAGGACCTATCGGAAATCACCCGTCAGGCCAGCAACATCAATCTGAATTCGGGCGGCTCGCTGAACAACCTCCTTTCGGTCTATATCGGCGGAGCAAACAACGCGACTGATGCTACCGTGTCGGTAAATTTGAGCGGAAAAGCCAACGCCGTGGATGCCGCCAGTCTTGGCCTTGCCACAACTAACGTCTTGGGCGGCGGTGTCGGGTTTAACGCCGTTGCCGCTACCGCGAATACTCAGAGGATTGACGCCACGGGTGCCACGTTTGTAGTCGGCACGGCTGGCACGGACGACCAAAAGTTCACGTTTAACGTCTTTGCAAATGGATCGGCCAGCACGGTAACCGCTACCGTAGCCGCCAGCGCCGGCGGGTCCACGCTCTCCGCCGTACTCAGCAGCTTGAACGGCCAATTGAACAAATACGGCGTCAGCGCCGGAGTCGATGGCAATGGCTTGTTGCAATTCAGCGGGTCGAACGCCTTCACGGTGAAGGATACTCCTGGAACCGGCGCCAGCCTGCTGACCAATGAAACCACCACCTCGCTCGTCGCCGAGAATACTTCCAACTATAGCGTCGATGGCGCGGCTTCTTATACCCCTACACTCGGCGAAACCTTACAGTTTCAGACCAGCAACGGGCCGTCAACCGTGGTTCTCGCCGCTACTACTTCCATTGACGCTGCCATTGCGCAGATCAATGGAAGCACCGCGGGCCTGGGAGTTTACGCGATCAAGAACTCCGCGGGCACCGGCATCTCGTTCCAGAGCGCATCTAGCTTCTCGGTCTCCAGCACCACGGCAACCGGCACGTTCGGCGCCGTGGGCGGCCACACGGCCGTCGCTCCCGTCACCGGCAGCACCAACAATGCGACCTCCGCCATTACGGCCATCAATGCTGCGATCAAGGCCCTCGGCTTAGTGCAAGGCCAAGTCGGCGCCGGTGAGAACAAACTGCAGTACGCGATCAACCTGGCGAATTCGCAGATTTCGAGCTACTCGACCGCCCAGAGCCGCATTCGTGACGCCGATGTGGCCGCCGATGCCGCTAACCTCTCGAAGTCGCAAGTGCTGACACAAACCTCGGTGGCCGCGCTAGCCCAGGCCAACTCCGAGCCGCAGGCAATTCTGAAGCTACTGCAATAAATTGAAGTAGTTTTTCTCAATCGGGGAGCGGAGTCACGCCGGTGACGCCGTTCCCCGGTTCCTCGTTGGGTCCGCTTTGCCCGCACGAGTGCGCGGGAATATGGTTTCTTCGTTATGTCAACATCCAGCACGTCCCCGACTACCAGCGCTTTCACCGGAACGAGTTCGTTTTCAAGCAGTCTCGCGCAGGTCATTACCCGCGCGGTGGCCTTTCAGCAACTGCCCATCACGCAGTTGCAGAACCAGCAAAGCACGCTGACCGATCAGCAAACCGAAGTGCAAACCCTGGGCTCCGACTTCAGCTCTCTGCAGACTGCCTTGGACGCCATCGCTAGCGCTACCGGCGCCAGTTCCTACTCGTCGGCCTCCAGCGCCGCGACTGTAGCGACTGCTTCGCTGTCGTCCGGAGTGCAGGCAGGCACCTATTCGATCAACGTCACATCTATTGGCGCTCAAACCAATACCGTCAGCTCCAATAGCCTCTCCACCGTATCCGATCCTTCCACGGCCGATATCTCGTCCAGTGCAGCGTTCACTCTGACCGCGGGCGGCACGTATCAAATTTCCAATTCAGCCAAAACTCTAAACGGTTTAGCCGCGGCGATCAATGCCAGCGGCGCCCCCCTGCAGGCGACTGTTGTCAACGTCGGCGGGTCCGCGTCTCCCGATTACCGGCTCTCGATACAGGGCACGCAATACTCTAATTCAGCCATTCAATTGAACGATGGTGCGCAAGATCTACTCACTACGCTAACTCCCGGGTCCAGTGTCGCTTATCAAGTCAACGGCTTGCCCGCGACGCCCGTAACCAGCACCTCGCGCAGCCTGGCCATTTCGCCGGGAGTCACCGTGAATGTGCTCGCCGCCGGCGCCGCGAACATTACCGTATCGCAAAATGCCGGTGCGCTTTCCACGGCGCTTTCGTCCTTCGCAACCAGCTACAATTCTGTCGCCGACGAATTGATAAAGAACCGCGGCCAGAACGGCGGAGCGCTGGCCGGCCAGTCCGTGCTGCGGCAATTGAGCAGCGTATTGAGCAACCTCGGTAATTACTCGGGAACATCCCCTGGAGGCGTCAACTCGCTTTCCGACCTCGGACTCAGCTTCGACCTGAACGGCCATCTACAGTTCGATTCGAGCGCCTTCAATTCCGCTACGTCCGGTTCCTTGACGGCTGCGCTCAGTTTCCTTGGATCTGAAACCGGCGGCGGGTTTCTGCAAGCTGCCGATACCGCGCTTACCTCCGTGACCGATCCGGTTAAAGGACTGATCACGCAGCAGACGCAATCCATTGCATCGTCGCTGAATACGATCACCACCAAGATCGGCACTGCGCAGGCAAATCTGGCTACTTTTCAGGCGAATCTGACCAACCAAATGGCGCAAGCGGATGCCGCCATTGCGTCGCTCCAGCAGCAGGAGAGCGAAATCACCAGCTTGTTTGCAGCCGAGCAGACTAATTCGAATTCGATCAACCACAACTGATGTGAACATCCCCGGTGCAACCGCCAGACAATAATTTATGGACGATCAAACCCTGGCGCAGGCACTGCAAAGCGCCGATTTCGAGACCGTTCAACACGCCGCCGTGGATTACGGACGCAGCGTGCGCGCCGAACTGGCCGCGGCCGCAAACCCACGGCATCGCGCTGAGATTTACCGGGAAGCGCTCGAAACCTTGCAAAATCACCTGCATCTGGCGCGCGTTCTGCGCGCCCACCTCGCCGCACAGATACAAGACAATGCCGGTTCCTGTCTCTACGCGCAACTGGAGGCAGACCGCCACCGCTGGCAATTTGAGGCCTAAGGCCTCGCCATACTCCCGCCGTCTTCTTGTCTCTCCCGTCAATAATTTGCCGCGCGTTTCTCCCTCCAATCTCTCTAATTCCTTGTAAAACAAGTCTCTAACTATGGCACGTCATTTGCTCTAGTCACAGCGGCTATGCTAGACCCCATCACCAGTCAGCTTGACCGCTACATGACACTGTTGAGCGTGAGCCAAAAGCTGGCTGCCTCAAACATCGCGAACGCCGATACGCCTGGCTACAAAACCAAAGGCTTTGATTTCGAGTCCGAGCTGCAACGCGCCCAGGGCGCCAGTTCAAATACCGCGCCGGTCATCTCGGATACGCCGGGATTGCGGGTGAAAGAAGACGGTAATAATGTCGATCTTGACCGCGAGGCACGCCTGCTTTCGGAAAATGCCTTGCGCTTCAATGTTGCCTCCAACTTGGTGCGGAGTAATTTGAAATCCATTCGCAGCGCCATTCAAGGAGGCGCTGGAAGCGCATGAGTCTCTTCTCTACTATCTCCGTCAGCGCTTCAGGCATGACCGCGCAACGTCAGCGCGCCGAGGTATTGGTGGAAAACATCGCCAATGCCGATACCACCCGTACCGCCAACGGCGGACCGTACCGGCGTCAAGATGTAGTCTTCCAGCCTGAGCAGATGAGTACTCCGTTTTCGTCTGTTTTCGATGCGCAGATGGATCCTCAGTCTACCGGCGTATCCATTCAGCAAATCGTGGTGGATCAATCGGACCCGGACCGGCGCTACCTTCCCGGACACCCGGATGCGGATAAAGACGGCTACGTGGCGTTTCCCAAAATTAATCCGGCCGAAGACATGGTGGATCTGCTGGGCGCCTCGCGCGGATATCAGGCCAACGTGTCCGCTATTTCGGCCGTCAAAGACATGATCGAGAGGTCGCTCGATTTGTTCCGGTAAGCCCTGTTTCAAATAAAAAAACCTGTCTCGCTAAATACCCATGCTTCCTCCCATTGCCCCTATCGCTCCGGTCGCTCCCATCGCGCTGCCTTCCGCCCTTCCGCCCATCAATGATCCTGGCGCGAGCGGCGCTTCCGGCGGATTCCAGAACGCGCTGCAGGCCGCCGTGCAAAACGTCGCGAATTCGGGCGCCGCCGCCGATACCGCCGTGCAAAACTATCTCTCTGGCTCGGATACGGAGCTTCATTCGACGATTCTTGCCACCCAAAGCGCCGACCTCGATTTTCAATTGTTTCTTCAGGTTCGGAATAAATTAGTCTCGGCCTACGAAGAAGTCATGAAGATGCAGATCTGAATAGGAGCGCCGGGCGCGGCTTTTTGAACGAAACAGCCGATATATGGTTTGTCTGGTGTGCCTGCTGGTGTATCGAATCTGGGTCTCGCCAGATTTTGATTGACATGACTCTCATTTAAGACGCTCATTTAGATGGATCAACTGAAAAAACTCTTCGGCGCCCTTTCTTCGCGTCAAAAAATCATGTTGCTGCTCGCCGTGGCGCTCGTCGCGGCGGGTGTTCCCCTGCTGACCCACTGGCAGCACGAGCGCGCTTTCCGGCCGCTCTTTACCGGTATGTCCCCGGAAGACGGCGCGGCTGTCGTGCAGAAGCTGAAAGAAGGCGGGACGGAACACCGCTTGGCCGACAACGGGGCCACCGTACTGGTGCCGGTGGAAAAAGTGGACGAAGCTCGCCTTGATCTGGCGGGCGCGGGGCTGCCGAAAACCGGCCGCATCGGTTTCGAGATATTCGACAAAACTAATATCGGACTCACCGATTTCAGCGAACACGTCAATTACCGGCGCGCTCTCGAAGGCGAGCTGGAGCGCACCATGAAGGCGCTGAACGAAATCGAACAAGCGCGCGTCCATATCAGTTTCCCGAAGGACTCCGTTTTCCTTGACTCGCGTGAAGCGGCCAAGGCCAGCGTGCTGGTCAGTTTGCGGCCGGGCGCGAGCCTGACTCCGCAGAATGTCCGGGCCATTACCAACTTGGTCGCTAGCGCGGTGGAAGGTCTCTCGCCCGAGTCCGTCTCGGTGGTCGACATGCAAGGCAATCTTTTGAATCGCCCGCACAAGCCGGCCGACGGGACGGATTCGGCGGAAGGAATCCTCGAATATAAGCATCAGGTGGAAAAAGATCTCACAGCCAAAGTGGAGGCCACGCTTGAGCCGCTGCTCGGGGAAGGGAATTTTCGCGTTGGAATTTCAGCCGATTGTGATTTCTCAACCAGCGAGCAAACGGACGAAACGTATGATCCCACTCGTTCCGTCATGGCCACTTCACAGAAAACGGAAGAGCTGTCCTCGGCGGGCGGCGTCGGTGGAGTTCCGGGTACGCCCTCAAACCTGCCGCGTTCCACCATCAAGCCGGTAGGCGGCGGAGTGGGCGCGGGCGGCGTCTCGCGGCGCGCGGAAAACGTCTCTTTCGAAACCTCGCGCACGATCAAGCAGGTAAAAGTGCCGCGTGGATCCATCAAGCGTATATCGGCGGCGCTGCTGCTCGACCAGGGGCTGCAGTGGCAGGGCAAAGGGGCGCAGCGCAGGCGTGTCAGCCTGCCGCTGGCGCCGGAAAAATTGAAGGCGATTCACGATATTGTGGCGGGCGTGCTCGGCCTGACCACCGAGCGGGGTGATCAACTGGTGGTGGAGAGTCTGCCCTTCGAGCAAACCCGCGCGCTCGAAGAAAGCCTGAATAGCCCAACCGGGCCGACTGACAAGAGCCACGCGCCGGCCAAGTTTTATGAAGATAAGCGCGTGCTGCTCGCGGGCGGCGGGTTGGCGCTGTTGGCTCTGGCGCTGCTGGCCTTCTTCTTGTTGCGCAAACGCAAGCCGCTGAATGTTTCCGTGGAACAGCCCGGAGCGCTCGCGCCCGGAACGGCGGTTGCCCTCGCGCAAGTGGAGGCGGCCGAATTGCAAACACCTGCATCTGGATCCAAAATTCTTCCCGCAATGACCAACAAAACCCAGTTATTGTTGACCGAGCTGAAGGAAAATGTCGGTAAAGACCCCACATTTGCCGTCAATATCGTGCGTAGTTGGCTCGAAGACTAGGGGCGCTTTGAAAAAAAATGCTGTGTAGAATTGCCACACATTCGCAAGCGGCCGAACCGGTCTCCTGGCGTAGCGTCGATGGAGAATTGCCCCCGCTCAAGCATTCGCTGCAGGCCGCTGTTTTCCCGGAGCCGCGCCCTACTTATCCCGATGCCGCCCGGCAGGTTGACGCGCGCCCGGCCGACAGCCTCCAGCGGCGCCTGGCCGAGCTGGAGGGCGCCCGCGAAGTAGAAATCACCTACGCCCGTCAAGCTGGATTCGAAGAAGGCGTGCGCCAGGGCCGCGGCGAATCCACCGCCGAGATGCAAAAAGCGCTCGACCAGCTGGCGCGCACCATACTGGATCTAACCCAGCAAAAAAAGAAAATGCGCCGTGAAGCGGAACGCGAGCTGGTCAAGCTTTCCCTCGCCGTGGCGCGCCGCATTCTTCACCGGGAGCTCTTGGCCGATCCTGAATCTATTCAGGCGATCGTGTATGCGGCACTGCAGAAGCTGCAAAATCGTGAGATCTCGCGGGTGCGTGTTTACCCGGCCGGGGTAGCCGCCGTGCGCGCCGCCATGGAGCGCATCGGCCATCGCGACGCAGTTGAAGTCAATGCCGATGCCATGCTGCCGCCGGGAGCGATTTTTTTTGAAACGGCGCTCGGCGAGCTGGATGCATCCATAGAAACGCAATTGCAGGAAATCGACCGCGGCTTCGCGGACCGTTTAGCTTTGTCCTGAATGTGCTTGCCCGTACGAGGCTCACGAATCTCAATGGAAAACCCAACTCAAACACAGTTGCCTGACGGCCCGGTCTCTTTGTCCGGCTATGCGGATATTCTATCCGGCTTAGATCTGCTGCGGTGGTGTGGAGAGGTCACTGAAGTGACCGGCATGGTGATCGAGTCGCGTGGACCGGCTTCGCCTATCGGGGGCTTTTGCGAGATTCGCACCGCGCGCGGCCGCTCCATTCGTACCCAGGTTGCCGGATTTCGCAATGGCCGCATCCTTTCCATACCACTCGAAGAGATAGATGGCTTGGAGCCGGGCAACGCTATTTATGCGCGCTCGGAAGATTCACAAGTAGCGGTAGGGCCGGAATTGCTAGGCCGCGTGCTCGATGGGTTCGGCCGCCCCATGGACGGCGGCCCGCCGATTTCGCCGGTCGCCAAATACGATCTGTTTGCCGCTCCTCCCGGTCCGCTGGAGCGTGAACATATCAAGACCCCGTTAATCACTGGCATTCGCGCCATTGACAGCCTTTTGCCCTGCGGACTGGGCCAGCGCACGGGCTTGTTCGGCGGCAGCGGCGTCGGCAAGAGCACTTTGCTGGGTGCCATGTCGCGTCAAAATTCAGCCGACGTTACGGTCATTGCCCTGATCGGAGAGCGTAACCGTGAAGTGCGCGGCTTTCTCGAAGAAGAGTTGGGAGAAGAGGGCCGTAAGCGCTCCGTCCTGGTGGTGGCTACCAGTGACCGTCCGGCCCCGCTGCGCGTGCGGGCTTGTTTTGTCGCGCTGGCGGTGGCTGAGTACTTCCGCGACCAGGGCAAGAATGTTCTGCTGGTGATGGACTCGGTGACGCGCCTAGCCATGGCGCAGCGTGAGATTGGGCTCGCCGCCGGTGAGCCGCCGAGCCAGAAGGGCTACACTCCCTCGGTGTTCGCCATTCTTCCCAAAGTGTTTGAGCGTGCCGGCAATTTCCACGGGGGCAGCATTACCGGTTTCTTTACCGTTTTGGTGGAAGGCGACGATCTGAACGAGCCGATTGCCGATGCCGCGCGGGGAATGCTCGACGGCCATATCGTGCTCTCGCGCCAACTCGGATCATCCGGCCATTATCCGGCCATCGATGTCCTCAGCTCCATCTCGCGCGTCGCTTCGCATGTGGCTAAACCGGAGCACCTGAAAGCGGCCGGCAAAGTGCGCGAGGCGCTGGCCTGCTACCAGCATTCGGAAGACTTGATTCAACTAGGCGCCTATATTTCGGGTTCCAACGCAAAGCTGGATTCAAGCATTCGCGCCCATGAGCGCATCCTGAGCTTCTTGCGTCAAGGTCCGCGCGAGCGGTCGGAATTTCCCGCCACGCTGAACGCACTTTCCGAGCTAGCAGCCGCGCTGTAAATGGAGAGTTCGCGGCATGACGAAATTTCATTTCCGGCTTGCCTCCGTCTTGCGGCTGCGGGAAGTGCAGCTTGCGGTTGAAGAGGAAAAACTGCAACTACTGCTCGCCGAGCTTGCGCGGATGGAGCGCTCGCTCACGGCCATGTCGGAAGAGCGCCGCGCGGCGCTCGCCTTCGTGCAAAAACAAACAGCAGTGGGCCACGCAGAGCTTCGAGCGCTATCGGCGTTCCTGCTCGGTACCGGCGCCCGCGCCGCTCAGCTGCGCGAAACGATCCAGCAAACGAAAGGCCTGGCCGCCGAACAGCGCCAACGCGTCACCCTGGCCCAGCGCAACGAACGTTTGCTGCTAAAACTCAAAGACGCAAAATTATCCGAGTGGCAGGCGCAATACGATCGTGAGCTGGAAGCGGTGGCTCAGGAAACTTGGCGGGCCGTGCAAAATGTGCACCACCGCCAATCCAACTGATTCCCCGGCCGCCCGACGGCAAAATATTGCCGTTACCCGCTCAAGGTTTTGCCGCCCTACGCCGATGAGATCTATGTCGCGGGAGTTCCTGTTAGGGGCACGCGTCGAGGCCCTTACTTGCGGACAAAACTACTTTGGATTGGCGCCGATTTGGCTGTCACTGACGCGCACGTACGCGGGGCGCTCCCGGCCACGGATATTCTTGCGGAAAGCTCGCTCCAGAACGGATTAGCACATCTAAGGACCAGCGACTTCGATGCCGCGGTGCTAAGCCTGGCGGCACTGGATTGCTCCGGAGATCGAGCTTTGGATGAGGCTTTTCGAACCGCTCCCAATCTTCCCCTCATCGTCCATCACCGTGACGGCTCCATAGACGATGTAATTCACCTTACCCGCCGCGGCGTCTTTCACATTCTGCTGGGCGAAGTAGATCCGGCTGCATTTGCCGAGGCAGCGGGCCGCGCATTCCGCCATTCCCAAACCCGCCGCGCTTGCCTGGAGTCGGCGCCGTGGCGGCGCTTCCTCATCGGGCAGAGCCGTTCCATGCTGCAGATTTGCGATATCGTTCAATTGGTTGCCGCCAAGCGCTGCACTATCCTGATCGGCGGCGAGACCGGAACCGGCAAGGAAGTCATCGCCAAGGCAATTCATGCCGCCAGTAATCGGGCCGCCCATCCGCTAGTTTCGGTCAACTGCACCGCCCTCCCCGCCAGCCTGATTGAAACCGAGCTCTTCGGCCACGCGAAGGGCGCTTTCACCGGCGCTCATTCGAGCCGCATCGGGCGCTTTGAGCAAGC
>DASXGT010000053.1:0-11944 GCA_036488895.1 Bryobacteraceae bacterium
GCGCGGAATTTCCCAGGAGTACCGGTTCACGGCATAACGCCATTGTCCTACCAGCACCACTTCATCGCGTTCGTTGATGGCTACAACGCCAACGGACGGCCGTATTTCTATTACGCCATACAATCCCGGTCCGCCATCAGGCCGGATCACCTCATCCTCGCGCACTACGACCCACGGATTCTGATACGCGACGCGGCTCGACTTAGTTTTCCATGGATTCACAGGTAGAGTGGGCACGGTTTAGGCCGCCTGGCAGATTTCCGCCAAGACGTCGAGATCTATGTTTCCGCCCGACAGAATCACGCCTATAGACTGGATATCAGCCGGTAGCTTCTTGTGCAATACCGCAGCCGCCGGGACCGCGCCACTGGGCTCCGTCACCAGCTTCAGCCGGGTCAGCAGAAATCTCACCGCCGCTTTGATCTCTTCCTCCGAAACTAGCACCACTTCTTCCGCCAACTCTCGCACAATTGGAAAAGTCAGAGTCCCTGGGATAGGCGTCCGTAATCCATCCGCAATCGTGGGTGGAGGCGCAATACCAACGCGCTCACCGGCCCGCAGCGAAAGAGCCCAGTCGTTCGCCAACTCCGGCTCTATGCCGAACACGCGAATACCGGGGCGCAATGCCTTCGCCACTATTAACGTTCCTGACAAGAGTCCGCCCCCGCCGAGCGGCGTGGCTATCGCATCCAGGTCCGGGTATTCTTCCAGCAGTTCCAGCGCCGCCGTCCCTTGTCCCGCAATAATCCACGGATGATCATAGGAAGGAAGCACTACTGCTCCGGTGTCTTCCGCGATCTTGCGCGCGATCTCTTCCCGGTTCTCGCGCAGCCGGTCGAAGAAGATAATCTTCGGTCCGTAAAGCTTGGTGGATTCGAGTTTCGCCTTCGGTGCGTCGGTCGGCATTACAATGGTTGCCTCCACGCCCAGATGCTTGGCCGCCATCGCCACGGCTTGCGCGTGGTTGCCCGAGGAAAACGTGACCACGCCACGCAGGCGCTCTTCCGGGCTGAGCCGCATTATGAAATTCAGCGCGCCCCGGACCTTGAAAGCTCCGCCGCTCTGTAAGTTTTCACATTTGAAATAGGTCTTCACGCCAGCGGCTTCATCAAACAAGCGCGAATGCATGACCGGCGTTTTACGCGCCAGCGCCCGTATGCGCCCCGCCGCCGCTCTTACATCCTCTAGCGTGACCGTTGTGGCCACGGCGTCCTGTGCCGCGTTCACTAATAGCCCGCCTTTTTATTTACCACGTTTTCCAGCGGTTCGCTCTTCACGTAGCGTTTAAAGTTATCGACGAAAAGCTGCATGCTGAGATCCAGCCAGTCCGGATTTTGGGTTCGATCGGTACAATGCGGCGAAATCAGCACGTTCTCCATCTCCCACAGCGGACTTTCTTCCCGCAACGGCTCTTCCTCGAAAACGTCCAGCGCCGCCGCGGCGATCCGTTGTTCCTGCAACGCCCGAACCAAGGCATTCTCATCAATCACCGGTCCGCGGCCTACGTTCATCACAATGGCCGTTGGCTTCATGACGCTGAACTCTTTGTCGCTCAGCATGTGCCGGGTTTCGGGCGTGAGTGGCGCCGCCGCCACTACCGCATCTACCCCGCTCAACATGGCATGCAGTTCGCTGGAAGGAAAAATGCGATCCAAAATCGGATCGTTAGCCGATAATTCCGGATTGCGCCGGACGGCGTGAATCTGCACGCCGAGCGCCTTGGCCAAAATCGCGCATTCGCGGCCGATTTCGCCGTACCCGACCACGCCCAGCGTTTTGCCGTTCAAAAAATCGACGGGGAAGTTATCCCAATGGTGAGCGCGCTGATTTTCCACCAAGCGCCGACCGCGCTTGTAAAAATACAGCATCCCAAAAACGGCGAATTCGGCCAGTGAACGCTTGAACACGCCGCGCGCGTTGGTCAGAGGCACCGGGCTCGCCACAAATTCCGGGATTAGCACTTTTTCCACACCAGCCGAAAGCGAATGGACCCACTTTACCTGCGGGGCATGCTTCCAAATTTCCGTGAACGTAATTGTCTTCCCTGTCAGTCCCGAATAAAGAATTACGTCGGCATCGGCGGAAAGCTTGTTCAGATCGGCTTCATCATTACTCACCGAAATTTGGGCTAAGCCATTCAATTGCGTCAGATTACGCATCGCATAATGATCTGGCGGGGCCACCACCAGGAGTTTGAGATTTGACATGGGGAGTACCTCTAGTTTAAGTCGCCGGTCGAAAAAACGAACCCAAATACAGTTCGTTTGGTAAAAACAAGGCAAGGTGCGAACCCAGTTGCCTAAACTAGTAGTGTGCAACCGCGCTGTACGTGCGGAGCGCTTCTTCCGGAAGACGCCCGCTTCTGCCATAAATGTGGCAAACCCCAATACGAAGAAGATATTGCTCGTTTGAGCGCCCCGGAGGTTCCGCCTCCCGCGGAGACCGCCGTGCCGCGCGAGAGGGGGCGCTCGTCTCCGCCGTTATCTCTTTCGTTATCCCCGCCGTCGGCTATCGGCTTTCGAAATTTGCGCGCGGTGGGCACAACGTTATCCGTCGCGGCCGTTTCTCTGGTGGCCTTGGGGATAGCAGGCGAAATCGGCGCTTCACCGCTGCTGTTGATCATTTTGTGTGCTGCCGGGTTTGTCGCAGCCCGGTTTTATCACAGACGAACTGCCGAACGGCTCACGCCGTTAGCCGGAGCAAAGCTGGGAGCGATGACTTGCCTCTGGTTGTTTCTTGTGATCGCCATTGGCGCCATCGTGAACTTTTCCACTATGGACGGACGGGAAAAATTCAAAACAGCTATTTTGAACGCGCCGAATCTGCCGAACGTGCCCGAGTTTACGAAGTTACTCCAAGATCCCAGCGAGTTGATGGTTCTCATTCTGGTCAGTTTCGCTTTTCTGTTTCTCATTGGTACTGTTGCCGCGGCGTTTGGCGGCATGCTGGCCGCGCGTCTACTTCCCAGGGACGGGCAATCGTCTTAGATTCAACCGTCACATATTGAGCCGTCACCTTGAGCCGTCAGTCAACGAATGAGTAAATCGATCCTTACCCTGACCGTAAATCCCGCGCTCGACCGGATCGTCACTGTCGACCGGCTGGTTTTCGAAGACCGGGCTTACATTGAATCCACCACCGAAGCCGCTGGCGGACGTGGCATCAACGCCGCTCGCGTGTTGACCAGCTTCGGAGCAAACACGGTAGCCATCACCACCTCCGGACGTGAAATAGGGCGTAAGTTTGAGGAGTATTTACAGGAAGACACCTTCGCGAAAGAGATCGTGAAAATCCGTAATGGGATTCGCACCAACCTCACCATCTCCGATCGCCAGGGGCTTTCCATCAAATTGAACGAACTCGGTCCGGCGCTGTCCCAGATTGAGCAGACGCGCGTTCTGAAGGCGACTGAAAAGCTGTTGCCCCAGGCCTCATGGCTTCTGCTCTGCGGCAGCCAGCCGCCCGGCATGGACCCGCACTTTTACACGAAGCTGATCAAGCTGGCGACGAAACACAAAGTGGATACGCTGCTGGATACCGATGGCGACCCACTGCTGCACGGTCTCGAAGCGGGGCCGGCTATCGTCAAACCGAACCAGTCTGAAGCCGAGCGGCTGCTGAATACTGCCCTGATCACCCGCAAGCAATTGATTGACGCCGTACAGCGCATTAAGATGTTGGGGGCCAAATCCGTAGTGCTTTCGCTGGGCGGGCGCGGTCTGATTGCCGCTACCTCAAGTGAAGGCATTCTGGAAGTTCTGCCGCCTCCGATTGACGCCGTTTGTCCCATTGGCGCGGGTGACGCCATGTCCGCCGCCATTGTCTGGTCATTGGACCGTGGAGATTCATTCGGCGACGCATTGCGGTGGGGCGTGGCGGCAGGAACTGCTTCAGCCAAACTTCCAGGCATCACTCTTGCCAACCTGGAGCAGACGAAAGAGATTTACCCGCAGACACAAATCACGCGCGTGGTTACCTAGGCGGCGGCCTAGTCGTACTTCTCGTAGATGATTTGCTTCCGGTCGAAGCCGCGCCGCTTGAGTTCCTGGCGGACGTCATCCACCATCTCTTTCAGGCCGCAGACGTATACATCCACGTTTATCTTCGCGGCTGGATTTTCGAGCGCCAGAGCTTCATCGAGATGTGCCTGCACACGTCCCGTTCGGCCGGTCCAGGAGTCAGTGGGCCGAGTGATCGTCGGCAAGAAATGAAATGTGGGATAGTCTGCGGCCAGCTTTTCCAGTTCGTCGCGGTAAAGCAAGCCATGCTCATGGCGCGCGCCAAATAGAAGCGTAATGCGCGGCTGCGTTTTGGGCAGATGATCCAGCAGCATGGAACGAAACGGCGCTATGCCGGTTCCAGTGCCGACAAAAACCGCGCGCCTTTCAGGATGCCGCAGCGTAAAATATCCCAGCGGCTCATGCATTTCCACTTCTTCGCCAGGCGCGATTTGGAATAGATACGACGAAACCAAGCCATCCGGCACGTGGTTCAGGCACAATGAAAAGCGATTTCCCTCACGCGGCGAAGCGATGGAATAAGCGCGCGTAATTTCACGTCCGTCTACTTTTTCCAGAACCGAAACGAACTGTCCCGGTGTAAAGGTGAAATCCTGCTTGCCTGGAATTTCAAATTCAAAGTGATGAACTTCCGGCGCCAGTTCCTTCCAACTCAACAATTTAGCTCTCAGCGTCAATACCTCTCACTATAAAATGATGCTCGGAGCACGCTCATCGACTCCCGTACTGGGAGTCATCTGGCTCAGCATATCCACAAACATCCGTCCGCGCGGCCGCCCGTTCGAGTTTTGTTGTCCGATTCGCCGTAAAAATACTAACATCGTCAACAACTCGGCATTTCGGGCTGGAGTCTCTTGTTCCTGCTCTTCCTTGACCTTTTGGAAGTCTGCCAGCGAATCGGAGAACACCCGCTGAATCGCAGCGGCCAGGGCATTTTCGGGACGCGTTTCGTAAAGCAGCCCGCTCTCGCTCGTCCTGTAGGTTTTGACCAATGCTTCCAGCGTCTGTAGAACGTCGGTATCCACCGCTCCCGGCGTCCGCAACGCGCCTTGCACCAAGGAATAGACGCAAAATAGCAGCAACTCTTCGTGCGAGCGTATAAACTCTTCGCTGACCTCGATATCGCGGTCGGATATATCTTTAGGTTCCACGGGCACAGGCTTTTCGCGGCGATGCGCCTCGCGCAGGTATTCGCATTCGAGCGGACAGGAGAGCGACACCTCGCGTTCCGTTCCGCAGCAAATGCTGCAGATATTTCCCTGCACCGCCGGACACGCCCGTTTGGCGCGGCGTTGACCGCAGAGCTTGCACAAAATTATTTCAGACATCTTTCACTATCCAGCGTACCGGGTATGATCGGAACAAAGCCCATGAAGCGCGTGGATCTATATATCAAAGTACAAGTAGAACTGGACGAAGACGAGAAGACCGACCGGGTTGCGCGTGAGATTTGCCGCCAGTTAGAGAAAATTTACGTAGTCCGTACGGCCGAACTTTCCAGCGCAGTGTCAGCCGAGTAATTCCTGATGGACGTGCAACAGATAAGCGTCCGTCATGCCGGCAATATAATCACAGACCACTCGGTGCGTGGGCCATTCCTGCAATCGATCGCGATAGCCGGAGGACACGCAATGGGGATTTGCCATCAAGTAAACAAAAAGCTCACCGAGTTTGCGGACTGCATCGCTACGGTCGCTCACCAGGCCCGGGTTGGTGTAGATGCGGTTGATCAGCAAGCCTTTTAATTGGCGGTTGATTTCGGCCGTCTCAGGCGTAAACTGAACCAGCCGTGCGTGGAAAGCACGCACATCGTCAACCGTTTGCACCCCGGAATTTTCCACGGCGCTCAACGTGCCTTGCATCAGGCCGCCAATCAGGAAGCTCATGATTTGCCGCAGCACTTCCCAAAACCGTACGCGGTCGGAAGCACCTGGGAACTGCGTGTCGATCTGTTCGGCAAACTCGTTAAAAACCGGAACTGCCTGGCTGATTTCATCCAGACTCAATAACTGTGCCGAGAATGCGTCGTCAATGTCGGCAGTGTTATAAGCAATCTCATCGGCAAGATCAAGCAACTGCGCTTCGATGGGTGGCCGCTGGCCGGGCAGAAACTCCCGCAGATCCGGCTCGGCGTCCGGCCCTATTTCGCGCGAATGTTTGACAATTCCCTCGCGCACTTCAAAGGTCAGGTTGATCCCGTCAAAACGCGCATAGCGTTGCTCCAGGTGGTCCACAATCCGCAGTGCCTGCCGGTTGTGCTCGAAGCCGGAGCCGAACTGCTGCATTTGCCGGTTCAGTTCTTTTTCCCCCACATGCCCGAAGGGAGGATGCCCCAGGTCATGAGCCAGAGCGAGGGTTTCAGTGTATTCTTCGTTCAGCCCAAGGGTGTGGGCCACCGTGCGCGCCACCTGGGACACCTCAATCGAGTGCGTCAGGCGATTCCGAAAATGGTCGCTTAATCCGGCGGCAAAAACCTGTGTTTTACCTTCGAGCCGCCGGAACGCACGGGAGTGAATAATGCGATCGCGGTCGCGTTGAAAATCGTTGCGGTAGGAGTGCGGCGGCTCAGGGTAGCGCCTTCCGCGCACACTGCTTTCCCCTAAGCGAAGTTTACCCAGCATTCGTGTCGAGCCGGGGTCTACTTCTTGGCCTGGCCGGTTAGCTGCTCGGAAAGCGCGTCGGCGGCGCGGCTGATGGCCGCCCGCTGCCGGTCGGTTTTTTCAATCGATTGCAGCACGGTCTTGGCTTGTTTGGGGTCCGTCGGCTGGGTAAGCTGAGCTAACAGGATTTGGGCCTGAGGCTTCGAAACCAGATTTGTAGGGGAATTTATGATAGAGCGGAGCAGCCCTTGCGCTTCGGTCAATTTGTTTTGACCAGCATAAAGCTGAGCCAGCGCAATTTTCGCCAACGGCGAGGTCTCGCCGTTTGAATCCGCTACCGCGCGCAAGTCCGCTTCCGCGCCCTTTGCATCGTTTGTCCGGGCTTTGAGCGTCCCCAAATAATATTGGGCGATCTGGCCTTCATGGCTTCCACCGTCTTTTTTCACAACACCGGATAGCGCTTGTATCAACGCCTGTTGCTTTGCGTCTTCGGTTGCATACGTTTTGGCGTAGTCATTCGGAGCTCCAACCGGCGCATCCATCAGGCTTAAAGCCGCGCTCAGATCCTGCTGCCGCAAAGACCTCTGGTAGGACATGTACCACCAGATGCCGCAACCCAAAAGCAAAACTATACCGGCCGCAATCCCCCATTGAGTCAAGCTCCGGCGGTGGGATGCAGTATAACCAACAACATTGGAGACTGCGTCAGTGAACTGGTCATGCTGCAGTTGCTCCTTTAATTCATGACGGGTCAAGACGTACTACTGCCTTTCTAACTTTTGACAAACACGCGCAAACGGCCGGAGCCGAAATGGAATCCGCGTCCTGGTGCGCACCAAGCCACTTGTAGCGTAGCATATCCGGCACCCTCCAGGGGCGGCGGGGCAGGCATTCCAGCCTATGATTTTAGATCGGCTAAGTCGCGTCTTATCGCGAACTTCACCAGACCAGCGACGTCATGAATATCGAGTTTCCGCATCAAACTGGAGCGGTACGTATCCACCGTCTTAGGGCTCAGCGCCAAGCGCGCCGCGATCTCTTTCGCTCGAATGCCGTCCACAAGCAAGGAGAAGACCTGAAATTCCCGGCTGCTCAATGAATCCAAAGGATCGAGCGCCTGCAGCCTGCCGTTGCTCTCGGCAAATAGCGACATCACTTCAATTTGGGGCGAAACGTAGATCCCGCCCTGCGTGAACTGGCCTAATGCGTCTGCCATTTGCTCGGAGGTCGAGGTTTTCAGAAGAAAACCGCAAGCGCCTGCCCGTAACACTTCGAGCACGGTTTTCCGGTCTTTGCGAACGGAAAACACCGCGCACCGGGTGGGCAAATTCTGCTCACGGACTCGCCGAATGACTTCGGTGGCCGCTAGATCGGATAACCCCAGATCCAGGATGGCTAAAGCCGGTTGAAGGCGTTGAATTTCTTTGAGTGCGGCGCCTGCGGAGCCGACTTGAGAAACCACGCGAAAACCGTGAATCGCATTACAGATAGCAGCGAGCCCTTCCCGGACCAGGGTTAGTTCGTCAGCTAACAGGATGTCGAAGCTTCGCGCTTCGAAGAATGGTTGTAGAGCGCTTTGAGTGGCGGTGACTGACATAGGCATAAGGTTGTGAAACACATTCCTGCTATAAGTGTGCGAATTAGCAGGTACTTATCTCACTTGAGATGCGTGGCCGTCACCGCCCAGGCTCTTTTTAGGAGCGCGCAAAACGCGCACGGCAAAGATGCGCCGCCGATTGGCGGCACGGAATCCGTGCCCTTTGCGCTTAATTGAAGCTGCGAACCGCCTCGGTCTCGTCGTCAAAAGCCTCGAAAACCGTGTAAAGCTTGGTGATCTGCAGCAGATCCTTCACACGCTTCGACAGCCCGACCAGCTTAAGCTGGCCGCCGTTATTGGTGACCGTCGTAAAGCCGGATACCATCTCGCCGATGCCCGAGCTGTCGATGTAGGAAACCTCCGACAGGTTCAGCAGCAATTTTTTCTTTCCTTTTGCCGCCAGATCGCGAATATAGTCACGAAACGCGCTGGCGCCTTCACCCAAGGTGATCCGCCCGGCTGCGTCAATGACCGTTACGTCGCCAACCTGGCGGGATGTCAATTTTACACTCACTCTTCACTCCTCCTGTGTACCGGGATACCGATTGACTAAAATATCAGGTCTTTAGAAGAACACGCGCAAAACGCGTGCGGCCGGAACGCGCCGCCCAAATCTTGCGAGTGCCTTTTTTCTAGCGGCGCGAAATCCGCGCCCTTTGCGCTTTGAAGCATCACGCCGGTGTCAACTTCTTTACCAGGCGAACTTCCGTTCCGCCTCCCGGCCGCGGATGCAGATCGAACTCGTCCATAAAGGCCCGAATCAGCAGCAGACCGCGGCCGGATTGGCGCAAGAGATTTTCGGGAGCCAAGGGGTCGGGCAGCGAGCTCAGGTCGAATCCTTCGCCTTCATCCCCAATGGTCACGGTCAGGCCGGTGTCTGACCGTTCGATTTCCAAATGCACGTGCTTATGGCTGCTATAGCCGTTTCCATGCACCACCGCATTGACCATGCATTCACGAACGGCCATGCCGATTTGGTGCTGGCCGTCTTCGTCGAAGCCAGCCTTTCCGGCTTCGCTCATCACCAACTCTTCCGCCTTATCGACGCTTTGCAACTTCGATTCAAGTAGTGTTTGGATTTTCTCCATGTTCCGCGGCAGAGCAGAGAAGCGCTATGACTATAGCTTATATAGCACGGAGTGCTTTCGCGAAATTGAGGGACATTGACAGTCCAACCTCCCACCGCCACCTCCGGAACCTACATCCGCGTAGTTATACAGATACGTCCATTGGTGGTTCCGCGGCTTGGCGCAACCCGGCATTCGCCGTTGCTTCGCATTCTCATTCCCCGTTTTTAATAGGCTTCGCCAGCACGCTTAGAGAAAAGGTCCTCGCGGGGTACGTGCAAGTTTGCGTAATGGAAGAAGCGACTAGATCCATTCCCGCCCGACGCAAGAGCGCCGCCATGGACTGTTCATTGAAGAAGTTCAGGTGTTCATGGCATTTCAAAATTCCCAAAGGGGGGATGAGGTATGAACGAACTCTAAATACCGTGGAGTAGAAGTCCACAAGTTTCAGCAGCGGAGCGCATTTCAATAGAATGTCTATATACCAACGGTAGAAACCGTCGGCGCCGACGCCGTGCAAGCTATACCATTCATACGGAACCCCAATCAGAATATGGGAATCAGGTCCGTACGCAAGAGCCCGAACCTTCAGGAGGACGGAGAGCGGGTCCGAGCAATGCTCGAGAACTCCCAGCAGCATCGTCAAATCGAAACGGCGGCGATCTAATCCGGCTTCGGAAGCGATGCGCATCACCCCCTCGACGGGCTGGGCATCGGATAATTCGAAAACAAACTTCTCTTTTCCCAGCGTTGCCGGAATAAACTGGCCCTGATCTCCGCCGTAATCCAGAACAGAATTTATTTCGCTGCCGTTCATGTGAGGCTGAAGAAAATTTTCCAACGCGGAGTTTCTTGCCTCGATCTCTTCCGGATCGCGGGCAATTCCGTCATTTACCTTACGGGAGTACCAAGGCTCCGTTTTGTGTCTGTGTTGAAAGTACTCCTCGCCCCGATAGCCAGAGTACAATTTTGTGACTTCATCTTCGGTTAACCGCGAATCAAAGAACCGGAAAGAACATTCAGCGCACAGGGCCAAAGAGCAGCGGTCCGGCGGCGAGCTTACCGCATAGCTGGTTAGAAAAGGTGCGACTAAAGCCGGTAATAGGGTCAAATTCTTCGATCCGCAGCACGGACACGCATCTACGGTGTACATTAGGCTGCGCTCTCCCGGGCTTTGCTTGACGTGTCGAACATGAGAAGCATTCGCGAAATAATAACACCTGGAATAAGGGCTGGCAAAAGGCAAAAAGCCTTGACCCACCGCAATAATAATGCGACCATCCTGCAAGTGTCAGCACAACATAAACCAGAATTGGATGGGATTCGGGGTATGGCGATAATCGGTGTTTTGCTGACCCACTCCTGGCCCTATATTAAGACAACAGCGGCAACGGGTAAGCTTGTGTACTTGCTGGTCGCGGCGATGACCTTTGGCCAATGGGGAGTCGACCTCTTTTTCGTCCTTTCCGGATTCTTGATTACCGGAATCTTGATCGACACGAAGCACGCAACAAACTATCTTCGTTCCTTTTATGCCCGCAGGGCTCTACGGATATTGCCCATCTACTATGGCGTGGTTGTTATGTTGTTCTTGCTTTCGCTGGTTGTACCCTGGCTTGCTGAAAACTTACCGCTGCGTCGAGAATGGGCGCCCTATTTTGTTTACCTGCAAAATGTCCCATTGTTCTGGACTATAGGACACAGGGAAGTCACACTGGTCGGGCATTTTTGGAGCTTAGCGGTGGAGGAACAGTTTTACCTGATCTGGCCGTTCGTTGTCTTCTTTCTTCCAAAGCGTACGATTTTGTGGATCTGCGCGGTGGGGTGCGTTCTCGCCCTACCTCTTAGAGTTTATCTGCAGCACCACATTTTTGGCATGTCATGGACTGCAATGATCATTACTACCGCTCGCATGGATGGGCTGTTCGTGGGCGCGGCGTGTGCCATTTTGGTCCGTCGATTTAGCCTATTTCCGGTTGGAATTGCGGCTGCCTTTACAGGGATTGGCGTTTCAATTTTAGGGTGGATAGCGGTCTTCCACCGCCAAGGGGAATTCTTTGGTGCGGGTCCGTACATGCGCACATTCGGGGTAACGGCAGTGGCGCTTCTATCAGGCGCGCTGCTCGGATTTTCTCAGCGCCGCAGTCTGCTATTGGACCGCTTCCTGACATTTAGCGGGCTTCGTTTTTTCGGCCGCTATGCCTATGGCTTATATGTCTTTCATATTCCCGTCTATCTTTTGGCTGGCGGGCTCATCGCTCCCAAAGTCGGCCTTCACTTGCCGCTCCCATTGAAGCCCGCCATCCTTTTCATCCTTGTAATAAATGCATTTTCTATTGCGCTCGCCGTAGTAAGCTTCGAATTTTTTGAAACCAGAATACTGCGCCAAAAAAGCAGGTTCAAGGCGAAGTTTCCGGGCGTGGAGCGTCCCGCCGGCCTAGTCGATGAGACCGATTCGACCAGCGGCGCCCGTGAACGCCCGGCCGCTTGGCGTGCCAGCGGGATCTAAGCTAAGCCGATAATCGCAAGCGCCTAAGGAACGGTCCAAGTTCCCACAGTGCCCCAGCCGGTACCCACGTTGGCGAAGTTATACATGTACATCATTGTATTTTTGCTGCCATTGAAAGCACTTGTAAAACCGGTGGTTTCCGTCACCTTAAG
>DASXGT010000057.1:0-23606 GCA_036488895.1 Bryobacteraceae bacterium
CAGTAATCGGGCCGCCCATCCGCTAGTTTCGGTCAACTGCACCGCCCTCCCCGCCAGCCTGATTGAAACCGAGCTCTTCGGCCACGCGAAGGGCGCTTTCACCGGCGCTCATTCGAGCCGCATCGGGCGCTTTGAGCAAGCCCACCGCGGGTCGATTTTTCTAGACGAGATCGGCGATTTGCCCTTGGAAGCGCAAGCTAAGTTGTTGCGCGTGCTGCAAGAGCAGGAGTTTCAGCGTGTAGGCAGCTCTGAGACCGTGCGTGTCGACGTACGCGTCATTGCGGCCTCAAACGTCGATCTGGAACAAGCGGTGCGCGAACACCGCTTTCGCGAAGATCTTTATTACCGCCTCAATGTCGTTCCTCTGCACCTGTCGCCGCTGCGCGAGCGGCGTGAAGACATCCCACCGCTGATCCAGCACTTTCTGGATAAAATCCGCGCTGCGGAAAACGCCGCGCCCAAACAAATTGCCCCGGAGGCAGTTCTGTTTCTGCAGCAAATGGATTGGCCGGGCAATGTGCGCCAGCTTGAGCACGCCGTGCAGATGGCATTCGCCTTAAGCGGCGAGCGCTCCTTGCTCTGCCCTAACGATTTTGTCATTCGCCGCCCACTGCGCGCGGAGCCGCGGACCGCGTTTGCTCAAGCCGCCGCATCTGCCGCGGTCTCTCCCGCCGTTTCTCCCATGGTGCAGTTGCCTCAGCAGGGACTCGATTTCGACGAAGTCGTCGGAGCTTTTGAGCTTTCACTGCTCGATCAGGCGCTGAATGCGTGCAACGGCAATAAAGCGCGCGCGGCCGACCTGCTCAAGATTAAACGCACCACATTACTCGCCAAACTGAAAAGCCTTAAAAGCGCAAAGGGTGCCGATCCCGCGTCGCCGGACGACAAAGAAACTACCGAGGTTTCGAGAGCACAGCCCTCTGACACCGGCCCATCGGATCCGGTCGTACTTGTCTTCGATCCGGATCTGCCGGTTCGAAAACTCATCGCATCCTCATTAGCGCGTGAAGGGTTTCGTGTTCTCGCGGCGGCCTCCACCGCTGAAACTCTCGAACTAGCCGATTGCTGGAAGGCCCGCATCTCGCTCTTCCTCTCGCCTCTCGAATCGGAAGATCTGGCGGCTGGTTGCCGCCGCGCCATCCGGGATCTTTCCGTGATTCATTTCTCCGAGCGCCAGGCTCGCCCAGCCCCATCGCCCAGCCAAGCCCGCACGCGAATTTTGCCGCGCCCGTTTTCGACCGATGACCTGCTGGACGCGGTCAAAGAACTCACTGCAAATCTTGTCCCAGATTCTGTTATCGATGACTTCGCCGTTCTCGGCTCCAGGCTCCCCGCGCCAGGCATGACAATGCAAGAAGCCGGAGCCTAAACCGGTTATTTATTCGGCAATTTGCTGGTATCCCAACCGCCGCCCAACGCCTTAATGAGCTGCACGCTCGCGTCGATGCGCCGCCGCCGCAAATCGACTTCGGTGCGTTCATTCGTCAGCGCGATACTCTGCGCCGTGATGACTTCCAGATAAGTGACCAGGCCGCCTTTATATCGATTAAGAGACAACTGCAGCGAATTTTCAGCCGATAGCGAGGCTTCGTGCTGCTTGGCCTCTTCCCGCTCCAAAATTCGTAAGGCCGCCAAGTTATCTTCCACTTCCTGAAAAGCCGTCAGCGAAGTCTGGCGGTAATTGGCCACGCTCGCGTCATAACCGGCTATCGCGGTTTCCACTTGCGAACGCCGCCGCCCCGCATCGAAAAGCGTCTGCACCATCTGCGGACCTACTGCCCAATAACGGCTCGGCCAAGTGAACAGATTGGCAATGTTGCCCGCGTTCAATCCGCCCGTCGCCGACAACACTAAATCCGGGAAAAATGCCGACCTCGCAATGCCGATCTGCTCGTTGGCCGCCGCCATGCGCCGCTCCGCCCCGGCAATATCGGGCCGCCGTTCCAGAAGCCGCGCCGGCACGTCTACCGGAATGACCGGGGGCGCATGTTGCAAAGCCAGTTCCGGAACTCTAAAACCCTCCGGCGGCTTGCCCGTCAATACCGCAATTGCGTGCTCAAACTGCGTGCGCGCCACCTCGATTTCAATCTCCTGCGCCTGGGTCTGATCGAGTAGCGTCTGCGCTTGCGCGACGTCGGTCTTCGCGGCCACTCCGCCGGTGAAGCGATTCTGTGTTAATTGCAGCGCCTTTGTATACGCCGCCACGGTATCGTCGAGTAGTTTTTTCTGTGCATCAGCGCTGCGCGCTTCAAAAAAGTCCACGGCGAGTTCCGTTTGCAGCTCCAGCTTTACGTTTTCCAAATCGGCCGCCGCTGCTTGAAACTGATCGCTCGCCTGCGTCACCGAGCGCCGGATACGGCCCCACAAGTCCGCATCGTAGGAAACGCCGATCGGCACCACGAAGCTGCCATATTGCCGCCCTTGAAATCCCGAGGGAGCATTGCCGGAAATGCGATTGTGCGTGATACTCGGACCCGCGCTGATCGTCGGATATTCAAACGAACGGTTGAATTGAATCGCCTCGCGCGCCGCGCGAAAATTAGCCTCGGCTATTTTCAGAGTCTGGTTCGCCGGCGCCACCTGCTCTTCGAGCCCGTTCAGTTCGGCGTCTCCAAACATCTCCCACCAGTTACCTCTTACTGCCCTATCGCCCGGTTGCGCCGTCTTCCATCCGGGCGATTCTTCATAGCTCGCCGGCGGCTGCTCGCTATAAGCGGGCGCAGTGGGCGTCGCCGGTTTTGAGTACTTCGGCCCCACCATGCAACCCGTCAGTAGCGCTACCATACCCGCCGCCACTACCAAGCCCGCGTTTCTGCGTCCTCGTGCAGCCTTACGTTCAATCGAAATTTGCATTCTCTCGCTCAAACTACTCTGCTTGCCGGCCGGCGCCCGGTTTTGCTATTTGCACCTGTTCGCCTTGCGTCAGTGAATCGCTCGGATTCACAATGGCTTGGTCTGTGCTACTCAGCCCGGAGACAATTTCCACATCATCGCCGAAATCGCGCCCCAAAATAACCGGGACTAATACCGCGCGGCCCTGCCTGACCACGGCCACTTGCAATCCCTCTTTGCGGAAAATCAGCGTATTCGATGGTACCGTCACCGCGGAAACCCGGTTGGGCAATTTCAAATGCACCGATGCAAAAGACCCGGGCAGCAATTCACCCGTCGGGTTTTTTACATCAACTTCAACCAGCAATGTTCTTGACGCCATATCAATGGCATTTGCGGTTCTGACCACTACGCCATGGAATTGCCGCCCGGGAAATTCACCCAGTGTTAGCATCGCACCCACGCCCGGCCGCGCCGCCCGCGAGTAGTTTTCCGGTACGTTTACATAGACACGTAGGGTAGAGGTCGATGCCAGGTGGAACAGTTCCTTGCCCACCGTGTTCGCGCCCGCATCTACTAATCCGCCCACATCAATGTTGCGCACCGTGATCGTCCCTTCGAAGGGCGCGTACACTTTTTCGTAGGAGACCAACTGCTCAAGCCGCGACACATTCGCTTGCGCGGACGTGACCGCCGTTTTTTTGGCGGCTTGATCTTGCACCGCGTTGTCCACTTCCTGTTTTGACACCGAATCCGTTTTGAACAGATTAGTGTAACGCTCCGCGGTGACATCCGATAGTTTCAAATTGGCTTGCGCCGTGCCTAGGTCCGCGCGCGCTTGCTCAAGCTGCTTGTCTACTTCGGGCGACTCAATTTCGGCCAGTAGTTGACCCTGTTTGACACGTCCGCCGATATCCACATACCAATGCTTCAAATAGCCGCTGTCACGCGCCCAAATCGGCGTATCGATAAAGGCCTGCATGTTGCCAGGAATCGCAATTTCCTCCGCGCCGGAAGCCGCTTTTGGGTGAATCGTTATCACCGTCGCAATCGCGTTGGCGCGTGTTGACTGATCAAGCGATTCAGACGCTTTAGCGCGCGCCGTGATGCCTGTAAAGATCGTATAAGCCAATGCCGCCGCCCCCCCGGCTAGAACTAGCGCCAATACGCCCCAAGCTGGGCGCGCCGGTTTGGGCGTCTGGCTTGCGGCATGTGTCTGGGTTTGTGTTTGCGCCGGAACCTGCGCTGGCTCCGGCGGCTGTTCTACCGTCATTGCTTCCTCCGCATTTCTTCACTCATCGTCAGGTCTCTATCTTTGTTGTTTTGTGCTGCCGCTTTCGGCGCGCGCGCGCCGCTTAAGAGGGCGAACAGCGATGGAACGAACATCAACGTCGCCACTGTCGCGCATAACAATCCGCCAATCACCGCGCGGCCCAGCGGCGCGTTTTGCTCTCCGCCCTCGCCCAAGCCCAGCGCCATGGGAACCATGCCGATAATCATGGCTAGCGCCGTCATCACCACCGGCCTGAAACGCGTCGAGCCGGCTTCCAGCGCCGCCTCAAGCGGGTTGCCATGGTGCGTCAGGCGCTCTTTGGCGAAGCTCACCACCAGAATGCTATTTGCCGTGGCCACGCCCATGCACATAATGGCGCCCATCAGAGCGGGTACGCTGACTGTCGTATGCGTGACGAATAGAAATAAAATGATGCCCGCTAGCGCCGCCGGCAGTGCCATTACGATGACAAACGGGTCCAGCCACGATTGGAAATTAACCACAATAAGCAGGTACACCAGAACAATCGCTCCGGCCAGTCCGCCCAATAGGCCGGTAAAGGAATCCTGCATGGTCTGAATTTGCCCGCGCAAAACTAATTCCGTTCCGCGTTTTAGATATTTTCGATTGTTATCCAGCACTCTTCTGATGGCGCGTCCCACGGACCCGAGGTCCTGATCTTGGACTGAGCCATAAATGTCTATGACGCGCCGGATATTGTAGTGAGTTACCACCCCGAGCTCGCTCCCGCGTGTAATATCTGCGAGATCGCTCAGAATTTCCGGTTGCTTTTGATTCGGTCCGCTAATCGGGATGTTTTTCAAATCGTGCATGGACTCAATCCGGTACTGCGGCGTTTGCGAAGCTAGGTTATAGCTGACGCCGTTAATCGGATTGAGCCAGAACGTCGGTTGCGTTTGCGTGCTGCCGCTGAGCGAAGTCAGCAAATTCCGCGCCACATCATTCTGGGTGAATCCACTCTCTGCCGCCTTTGTGCGATCCACTTGTATATGCAGCTTCGGCCCATCGAACGCCTGATGAACATGCAAATCCACCACGCCCGGTATGCGGCTCAGTTGCGGCAGCACCCGGTCCGCAAAGTCCCGGCTCGAATCAACGTCGCTTGATACAAGCTGCACATCGATGGGCGCGGGTAATCCGAAATTCAAAATCTGGCTGACGATATCGCCCGGCAGAAAATAGAACGTCGTGCCCGGAAATTCTTTCGGCAGGTTGGCGCGCAAGGCGCGCACATAATTTGCCACCGGTCCATGCTTTTCCTTCAGGCTAACCATGATGTCGGCGTCCGCCGAGCCAATGAGGCCGGAGTTGCTGTAGGAAAGATTCAAGCCGCTATAGGGCAAGCCCATGTTATCCAGAACCGCGCTCATCTCCCCTGGAGGAATCTCCTTGCGGATGGCGCGGTCCACCTGATCGCATAGCTTCGCCATTTCCTCAATCCGGGTACCCGTCTTGGCCCGCACGTGCAACTTGAATTCGCCTGCGTCGCTCACCGGGAAAAAATCCTGGCCGAGGTATGGAATCAGCAGCGCTGATGATACGCACAAAACGAAAAATAATGGCACGAAAATCTTGCGCCGGTAAATCAATGCCGTCAACACCGCTTGGTATTGCAGGCGCACCCGCTCGAAGACATGCTCGAAGACGCGTTGAATCAATGCAAAGGGATTGCGCGTCTGCTTGATCAGGCTATTGGGCTGATGCACATCAAGGATATACATCGCGAGCGTCGGCACTAGCGTGCGCGACAAGGCGTATGACGCAAGCATTGCGAACACCACCGCTTCCGCCAGCGGTACAAACAAGAAACGAGCCACCCCGCTCAAAAAGAACATGGGGAGGAACACAATGCAAATGCAGAGCGTAGAAACCAGGGCCGGAACCGCAATTTGCTGCGCTCCGTGCAGAATGGCTTCCTTCATTTCTGTCTCGTGGCCCTCTTCCAAAATTCGATTGATGTTTTCGATCTCCACGGTCGCATCGTCCACCAGGATGCCGACCGCCAGCGCCAGCCCTCCGAGTGTCATGATGTTAATCGTCTGTCCGAGCGCGCTCAATACCAGCACCGACGTTAAAATCGAAAGCGGAATGGAGACGGCGATAATCAGCGTGCTGCGCCAGCTCCCCAGAAACAGCAGGATCATCAATCCGGTCAGGCATGCCGCGATGACGGCCTCGCGCACAACACCGCTGATCGCTGCCCGGACGAAGACTGATTCGTCTCCCAACTGCTGAATCTTTAATTGCGGCGGCAGCGTAGCTTGCACTCTCGGCAGCATCTTTTTTATGCCGGCGACTACCGCTAGTGTGGAGGCATTGCCAGCCTTCAAAACTGAAAGCAACACTGCTCGCTGCCCATCCTGCCGCACGATGTTAGTTTGCGGAGCGAATCCATTCCTGGCATGGCCAACATCACGCACATAGATAGTAGAGGTGCCCGACACCTTCAGCGGAAAATCATTAATTTCCGCAACCGTTTTCGGGCTGTAATTCATGTCTATGTCATATTCGAACTGACCAATCTTGGCCGTGCCGGATGGCAGAATCAAGTTCTGATTAGCCACCGCGTTCACTACATCAAACGGCGAAAGCCCCTGCGCCTGCAATTGCGCGGGATTCAGGTCAATCATGACCTGCCGTTGTTTACCGCCATAAGGATAAGGAACCGCCGCTCCCGGCACGGTCACCAGTTGTGTGCGTAGAAAATTTAAACCGATGTCATTCAATTCTTGTTCTTGCATGCCGGCGCCGGAAAGCGCCAACTGCAAAATCGGTACGGTGGATGCACTATAACTGATGATCAGCGGTGGCGTCACGCCTTGTGGCAGCTGCCTCAAAATTGTCTGGGATACAGCGGTTGTTTGCGCGATTCCCGTGGTCAGGTTCGCGCCCGGCTGCAGGAAGATTTTCTCCACCGCGATGCCGTTTAGAGTGGTCGATTCTAGGTGTTCAATATCATTGACAGTCGTCGTGAGCACGCGCTCGTAGGGTGAAACGATGCGTCCCTCGAGTTGCTCGGGGCTGAGGCCGGTATAATTCCAGACCGCCGAGATCACCGGTATATCTATATTAGGAAAGATATCGGTGGGCGTCCGCATAATCACAATCGGACTAAGAATTAGTATGAGTAAGGCCAGAACGACGAACGTGTACGGCCGGGAGAGAGCTATCTTGACGATCCACATTCCTTTGTCCGATTATTTACGATACTAGAAAGTTTCGAAAATGCGCAACTTAGTTCCATGCAAATCATCTGATGGAGGACCACCAAGTGCCCACGTTGTCCAAAGATCCGCCTAAAGAAGCTGTAGAAGAATGCGCACCGCGCGGGCGTGGACGTCCCCGGGACGAAGTAGCGCGTTCCCGTATTTTGGACGCGGCCCTTTTGACGTTGGAAGAACTGGGTTTTGCTAACGCTAACTGTGACGCCATAGCCGAGCGCGCGGGCGCAAGCAAAGCTACTATCTACCGCTGGTGGCCGAATAAGTCGGCCGTGATTTTAGAGGCGTTGCGCGAAACCGTTGCGCAAGAACTTCCATTTCCTGATACCGGCGATCTGCATCAGGATATTCGGCTACAGTTACATAACTTTCGAAAATTGCTCACCGGTCCCCGAGGCGGGGCGATGAAAGCGTTTGTTGCTGCCGCGCAAAGCGATGCCGAAGTGGCCGAAGCCTTTCGTTCCGTTTGGGTGCTGCCCCGCCGCGCCGCCGCCGTCAGAACTCTGGAACGCTACCGCGGGACTTCCCTGCGCGCCGACGTCAACCTGGATCTGATCATGGATATCATGTACGGCCCCCTTTACTATCGCCTGCTTACCGGCGTTGCTCCCATATCCTGTCAATACATTAATGAGCTCGCCGGTTTGGTCCTGGCGTGCATCTCCCGCTAATTCGGTTACAGTTGTGGGATAAGTGTCTAACCAACGCCAGATCTTGATCATCGAAGACAATCCCGCGGACGTGCGTCTTATGCAGGAGGCTCTACGCGATATTGAACCTCCCGTAACCATTCATTTCGCCGGCGATGGAGACGAAGCGTTAGAATTTCTTGCTCGTAAAGGCTCTTTTGCCACAGCACCGGCGCCCAGCCTGATCTTCCTCGATTTCAACCTGCCGAAGTCCGATTCCCGTGAGCTCCTGCGGCAAATTAAAGCCGATTCGCAGTTGCGGTTGATCCCTATCGCGGTCCTCACCACTTCCAATTCCGAGAGAGACGTCCGCGATGCCTATGAGTTGCACGCCAACTGCTACTTAAACAAGGCCACTGACCTCGACGGGTTTTTTCGGGTGATTCGCTCGGCCGCGCACTTCTGGCTCGATGTTGCCTCGCTCCCCGTTGACCCCGAATCCGAGTCCGAAACCGATACCGCAGCCTGAGCAAACGCTCGTCTGTTATATTCATGGCGCATGGAACCCTATTCGATCGGTGTCGATTTGGGCGGTACAAATCTGCGTGTCGCGGCTATCGACTTTAAAGGAAATATCCTCGAACGAGTTTCAGTTCCGGCCAACTACGAACACGGGCCGGCACCAATCGTTATTCAAATTGTCCAGATTATTCAGCGCATCCGCAGCGATTCCCTCGGTGTTCTACGGGGTGTCGGCATCGGCGTTCCCGGCTACATCGATATAGATGCCGGTGTCGTGATGGGTGCCGCCAACCTTCCGGGATTTGAAGGCTTTCCCATTCGCGACGAGGTACAGCGCCATCTGGCCGCGCCCATCGTGCTTGAAAATGACGCGAATGCAGCCGCCCTCGGCGAAAAGTGGCTGGGGGCCGGCCGCGATGTTAAAAACCTGATTCTCTTGACTCTGGGTACAGGCATTGGCGGCGGTATCGTCATCGACGGCAAAGTACTGCATGGCAATCACGGCATGGCTGGCGAGTTTGGCCACATGACCGTGTTTCCCGATGGCAACCCCTGTGGCTGCGGAAACACTGGTTGTCTGGAAAAACACGCTTCCGCCACCGCAATAGCCGCCATGGGGCGCATGATGCACTTCAGCCGGGAAATCAACACATCCGAAGACGTTTATGATCTGGCGTTGGAGGGAAATGAACATGCCCTGCGTATATTCGAGTCGATGGGTCGCGCCCTGGGCATTGCCATCGCGAATTTGGTCAATGCCTTCGACTTTCCGCTCTATCTGATTAGCGGTGGTCCCTTGCCCGCCTGGGACTTTTTCGCGCCCACTATGTTCACGGAAATCAAAAGACGGTCTTTTACTTACGTCCGAAATGGCACACGCGTGGAAAAGGCGCTTTTAGGCGCGGACGCCGGTTTGTTTGGCGCTGCTTACCTTACGTTTCAACACGATGCCGTCCCGGTTTTCTTGTCTGCGGAGAAATAAATGTATTGGCTAGGACTTGATGTCGGTACCGGCGGCTCGCGCGCCATTTTAGTGGACGCAGCCGGTCGGCCGCGGCATTCGTTTACCGCGCCTCATGAAGAAATGCGCATGCTCAAACCTCTCTGGGCTGAGCAGGACCCCGACGATTGGTGGCGCGCTTCCCAACTGGCGATTCAAGGTGTTTTGCGCGAATCGGGAATCGCCGGCAGCGCCATTCGCGGCATCGGGTTAACTGGCCAAATGCACGGCTTGGTGGTTCTCAATGCAGCAAACCACGTGATACGTCCCGCGCTGATCTGGTGCGATCAACGCAGCCAGCGTCAAGTAGATTTCATTAATTCCAAGCTCGGAGCCGATGCCGTCCTCCGTCACACCGCAAACCCGGTATTAACCGGCTTCACTCTGCCCAAACTGCTTTGGGTGCGCGATAACGAGCCGGAAAATTTCGCGGCGGTGCGCAAAATTCTGCTCCCCAAAGATTATCTGCGCTTCCAGTTGACGGGCGAGTTTGCGACGGATGTCTCCGATGCCAGTGGCACCGCGCTTTTCGACGTGGTCAGTCGCCGTTGGTCCGGCGAGATGATGAGCGGTCTCGAGTTGGATGCTTCGATCCTGCCCGAGACGCGCGAATCCAGCCAGATCACCGGAAAAGTAATCGCTGCCGCCGCTGCCGCGACAGGTTTGGTGGAAGGAACTCCCGTAGTGGCGGGTGCGGGTGATCAAGCCGCCAGCGCCATCGGCAACGGCATTGTAAACGCTGGTCTCGTCTCCTGCACCATTGGCACTTCAGGAGTGGTGTTTGCCTATTTAGACAAGCCCGCTTATGATCCAGCTGGCCGCGTTCACACCTTCTGTCATGCCGTCCCCAATGCCTGGCACGTCATGGGTGTGACGCAAGGCGCCGGCCTTAGTTTGCAATGGTTCCGCAATATCTTTTCCGCAGGTACCGCCTATGGCGAGCTAACTGCCGAAGCCGCGCTTTCGCCAGCCGGGGCACAGGGGCTTTTCTGGCTGCCGTATCTCATGGGAGAAAGAACTCCGCATCTGGATGCTAACGCTCGAGCCGCGTGGGTGGGGTTGACGGCCAGGCATCTCCGGTCCGATCTAATCCGAGCCATTCTCGAAGGCGTCTGTTATAGCCAGAAGGACGGTCTCGAAATTGTCAATTCGCTTGGCGCTAAGCCAGAATCGGTGCGGCTCTCAGGCGGCGGAGCGAAAAGTCCATTCTGGCATCAGCTCTTCGCCGACATATTTGATACGCGCGTCGCCACGCTGGAAACGCAGGAAGGCTCGGCCTATGGGGCCGCTTTATTGGCTGTTCTTGGTACTGGCGAGTATGGCAGCGCCGTGGAAATCTGCCGTGAGGCCGTGAAAGAAGTCGACGTCAAAGATCCAAATCCCCAGGAAGCCGATTTCTATCGCGCGCGCTACGCCGTTTATCAATCGCTCTACCCCGCGCTGAAACCAGCCTTCGGAGCCATTGGCAAACTGGATGAATGAGCCGTATTCCTTTCGCTATTGCGAAGTAGCGCTCCCCGTCCCAGTCGACCGCCTTTTTACCTATGATCTTCCGCTCACGTTGCGCCACCGCGTGCGCCCCGGCTGCCGTGTTCTAGCTCCCTTTGGCTCCCGCAAACTTGTGGGCGTAGTGATGCGCAGCCACGATGGCCCAATTGCCGGCGAACCCCGCGAGGTGCTCGGGCTTCGTGATGAAGAGCCCGTGCTGGATAGCGAACTGCTAGACCTGGCGCAATGGATTGCGGAATATTACTGCGCGCCCATTGGTGAAGTGCTGCGCGGCATGCTGCCGCTGGGCGGTGAAACTCGCCGTTCCACGCAATACTCTCTCACTGGCGTCGGCCACGACGTAGCCCGCCAACTGGTTCTACGCCCGGAAAGTGATGCCGCTTTGCGCGTCTTGGGGTTGCTCGAAGAACGCGCGCGCTCCGCTACTTTTCTCTCCTCGAAAATTGAAAACGCACCGGCCATCTTGCGTTCGCTCGTGAAGCGCGGCTGGGTAGTGGCGGAAGAACGCGAGGAGGAGCGCGATCCGCTGCGTGCTGCCGCGGGCCGCCTGCAGGCGGAGTTTCTGCGCCGCGCCGGCCCCCAGGAAAAATTAAAAAAGAGCGAACGTGAATTGCTGGCCTTCTTGGAATTGCATCCCGGCCCGCATAACGTCGCGGATCTGGGTTTGAAAGTGAAACGCGCCGGCGAGTCCGCTCGTGCACTGGGCCGCCTGGAACTCGTTCGCTTAGAGTTGGAAGGTCTCAAGCCCCCCACCGGTTTTGAGCGTCCGGTCCCTATCCTTAACTCTCACCAGCAGACTGCTGCTGACGCGATTCAAGCCGCGCTCGAAAAAAATGAGTTCAAAACGTTTTTGCTCCAGGGGGTCACGGGCTCCGGCAAGACTGAAGTCTATTTGCGCGGCATCGAAACCGCCTTGGCGCTCGGCAAAAATGCTCTCTTGCTGGTGCCTGAAATCGCATTGACGCCCGCCGTTGCCGGACAATTTTTTCATCGCTTCGGCAAACAGGTCGCTATTCTCCATTCCGCCTTTGGCGATTCCGAGCGCGCCGATCAGTGGCGTCGTATCCGCAATGGGCAAGCGCGCGTGGTCGTCGGCACCCGTTCTGGCGTGTTTGCTCCGGTCCAGAATCTAGGCCTGGTGATTGTGGACGAAGAACACGACGGCAGTTATAAACAGGCGGAAACGCCTCGCTATCACGGCCGCGATGTAGCGCTGGTCAGGGCGAAGCATGCTGGTGCAGTGGTTATTTTGGGCTCGGCCACTCCGGGCATTGAGACCCGCTTCAACGCAGACCACGGCAAATATCAGATGCTGCGCCTGCCCGAGCGCATTGCTCAGCGTCCCATGCCGCAAGTGCAAGTGGTGGATATGCGCGTGGAGTTTTTAGAAACCAAGCGGCAAGACTCCTTCTCCAGAAAATTGCTCGAAGACATGCAGCAGCGCCTCGCACAGGGCGAGCAAACGATGCTGCTGCTGAACCGCCGCGGATTTTCGAGTTTTATGGTGTGCCGCGCCTGCGGCGACCGCCTGCTTTGCCAAAACTGCTCCATCGTGCTCACGCATCATCGCCGCGACCGCCGCATGCTCTGCCATTTGTGCGGCTTTGCCGAAAAAATTCCTTCCGCTTGCCCCAAGTGTGGCAGCGACAAAATTCAATTCCTGGGCACCGGCTCTGAGCGCGTGGAAGACGAACTGCACCGTTTCTTGCCGGTAGCTCGCATTGCCCGTCTCGATCGCGATAGCGCCAGCGGCAAAGGTGCGTTCGAAAATATTCTGCGCACGTTTCGTGACGGAGATATCGACGTTCTGGTCGGCACGCAGATGATCGCCAAAGGCCACGACATTCCCAACGTCACGCTGGTGGGAGTTGTCCTGGCCGACATTGGTTTGAGTATTCCCGATTTCCGCGCCGCCGAGCGCAGTTTTCAACTCCTGACGCAAGCCGCCGGCCGCGCTGGCCGCGGCGCAACGCCCGGACATGTGATCATTCAAACTCTGAATCCGGACCACTACGCCATCCGCTTTGCCGCCGAGCAAGATTACGACGGCTTCTACCGCAAAGAGATCGAATTTCGCAAAACCCTGCGCTACCCTCCCTTTGCCGCCTTCGCGAACGTGCTCGTCCGGGACGCCAAGCAGGAAGAAGCCCTCCGCATGGCAACGCAGCTCGGCTATCTCCTCAATCCGGCCCCGGAAGGCATTCGCGTTTTAGGACCAGCCGAAGCGCCCGTGCTACGCGTCCGCGACGAATTCCGCTACCAGATCCTGCTCAAGGCCGCCAAGCGCACCACCCTTCGCGACACCCTGCGCACGCTTCAAGCCTTTGCCCAAAAAGAAAAATGGCGTTCCACCGCCCTCGTCATTGATGTAGACCCCATTAGCTTGACATAACCGGAGATGTTAAACTTGTCTTGAACACGGCGGTCGTAGCTCAGTTGGTAGTAGCGCCAGATTGTGGTTCTGGATGTCGTGGGTTCAATCCCCACCGACCGCCCCAGTATTTCCGCTTTATAATCAATTACTTACGGGTGTAATTGGCGGCTGTACAAAAATTGTACAACAATCAAGTGGTCAACTATGACCGATCTGGACCTCTACCGCCGTCACATTCCTAAGTGTCCGTACGCGTCTAAAGGCCAGAACCACACAAAATGCAATTGTCCGATCTGGGTGTACGGCTCAATCGACAATCGGCCGGTACGCAAGTCCCTAAAGACCGCCATTGGAGCGTCGGTTTAACGCTTTACGACGAAATGGTGATGAAGCAAACAGAGCACGTCGCTGTCACCGTTTCTAGTGCCGTCACGCAATATCTAGAGGACTGCCAAGCAAGGCACTTGCACCGTCCACCGTAACTAGCTATCGGAATGTGGTTGAGCCCTTCGTAGAGTTCTGTCGCAAACGCTTTCACGATATGCGCGGGTTAACTTTAAGCGACCTCTCAGCCTTTCGAGCCTCACGTCAAGGTTCCCCAAAGACCCAACGGAAGGAAATCGAGTACCTACGGGCTTTCTGTGCCTTCTGTGTCAATCACGGATGGATTCAAGAGAACTTTGCAAAGCATCTGAAGCCGCCTAAAGATGGTGGGCCGATGATCTGCCCCGAAAGTTCGTCCACTAACTTAGCTAAATTCACTGCCACAATGCAAAGCCGCTTCGCCTTTCTGATGGACTGTCTGAGCGCGCAGCCGGACTTGGGTCAAGGCCGGCGTAGCCGCCCAGAGGGCTTGACCTTGACGCGAGTCCGGCTGCGCGCTACCCAAAGATGCGGAAGGCGAAGGGGCGACCTGACGCGCAAACTCATCTGGTGTTCGATAACCCAAACTCGAATGGGGCCGCTGGCCGTTGTAATCTTTTCGCCACCACTCGATCTTTCGCCGCGCATCGAATAGGTTCCAGAACCAGCTAACGTTCAAGCACTCATCGCGCAACCTTCCATTGAAGCTCTCGACATGCGCGTTTTGTACGGGCTTGCCTGGCTGGATATGGATCAAGTCCACTTTGCGTTCGATCGACCAGGCCAGGAAATGACGCGAAGTCAGTTCCGACCCATTGTCCGACCGCACTGCCAGCGGCAGTCCGCGTTGTTGGATGATCCGGTCCAGAACGCGAGTGACTCGCTGACTACCTAAGCTCGTATCGACTTCCAGGGCTAAACATTCGCGCGTAAAGCTGTCCACCACACTGAGTACGCGGAAACTGCGGCCCGCGTGCAGTACGTCGCTGACAAAGTCAATAGCCCACTCCTGATTCGCCGCATGTAGCAGCAGCGCGGGCCGCAGGCTGCGCACCAACTTCTTTCGGCGTGTCCGTTTCACGCTCAATCCAGCGGCCTTGTACACCCGCCAAACCCGCTTATGGTTAATCGAATGGCCTTCCCGTTGTAGCAATACGTGCAGGCGCCGGTAGCCAAAGCGGGGCCGCTCCCGTGCCAAGCCCATCAACTTCTCCCGCAAAACGCTATCGTCGCGTTGCGACGCGTAGCGTACCGAAGAGCGCGGCACCTCCAACAGCTCGCAAGCCCGGCGTTGACTTACCTGATAGTCTTCCATCAAGTTCTTCACGTCTTGCCTTCTGCTTACGAGCTCCAGCCGTTTTTTCGAATCACCGATTGCAGCATGTCTTTGTCCAGCATCACGTCGGCCAGCATCTTTTTCAGACGCGCGTTCTCCTCACGCAACTGTTTGGCTTCCTGCCCTTCACTGACCGTCATCCCGCCGTATTTCGCCTTCCATGCATAGATCGTGGCGGCGCTTACGCCTACTTCTCGTCCCACATCTGCGGCTGGCCATCCGGCATCCACCTGCTGCAACGCTGCCACCATCTGGGCTTCTGTATGTCGACCCTTTGGCATCTCTTCTTTTTCCCCTTCCTTCGTCCGAAATCATAAACCACTTCGGGCGAACTAACGGGTGCAGGTCACCGATAACGATGCCCTTTCGAAGTGAACAGATCACCGCGCTACTTGAGGCTTGCGACGAAATCACAAACAATTACACGGCCAGTGCTGACCGGGCACGACCACGCGCACGTGCATTGATGTTGCTTTTGCTCTATAGCGGATTGCGTATCAGCGATGCCATGCGGTTAAAACGAACTCAATTGAAGCCGGACGGTAGACTGCTAGTGCGAGTCATGAAGACCGACAAATCGCTTTATGTTCGACTCCATGCGGATTGTGTGGATGCCCTTAAAGCCTTACCAGTCGAATCAGAATACTTCTTGTGGTCCGGTATCGGTAAACTCTCGTCGGCCGTTGGTAGCGCCCGCCGCTCCGTGGCAATGATTGGCAAACTAGCCAGGGTTAAAGACGTTCTTCCCATCGTTTCCGTGATACGTTCTCCGTCGAGTTGCTGGTGAAGGGTGTTGATATGCGGACGGTCCAACTTCTCCTAGGTCACACATCTCTAAAAACGACTGAGAAGCATTACGCGCCGTGGGTCAGGTCGATGCAAGCCAAACTAGATAACGCGACGAAGAAACTCGATTTCGCCCGTAACCATCGGGACAAGTAAGCTGACATTCACCTGACTCCTGATAGTGGGCTACCTAACAATTGACCGGGGCACTCCCAGTACTAAAGAGCCATAGTAAATTTTCCTATTCTTCCCTGATACTAAGGCAGGTTCGCTAAAACGTCTTGAGATGAACTTCACTAGATTATAGATAAGCTGTGCCCTTAGGTCTGAGATTGACCACTTACAAGTTAGTCTCAGACTTTTTTAATCCCGTTTCCCGGGCTAGTGTCAGAGTGCGTGAGAACGGCTCATGTCAGCATCCACGACGGCATGACTCTTAGATCTGTGCCTTTAACGACGGGTTGAACAGTTTTAGGAGATTCCAATGCAAAGTGTGACACAACTCTATTATGTCTTTGCGGGGAGCCTTGGCTGCATGAGACTGGATGCGATCCACGGCGTCAAACGCATTCTTAAAGAACAGCCCCTTACCCTTAGCCGTAAGAGCGTCATCTACCTCCTGAAAATGTTGATCTCGCAACTCGATTAATTCAATAACAAGGTCATCTAGCTCTCGGAGGCGTCGCTCCAAATCGAAAAAAGTAGTATTTATGTGGAGTAGTTCCGTCGCGGCCTTGTCAATCTGAGTGTGCAGTGAGACGGCGGCGCGAGCAGGGCTAATCGGCATTCCGCCGACAGCATATCAAGAAACGTATGGCTGTGAACTAAAGCTTTCAGATCTCGGGAGAACGGCTCAGGATGCGATTGATCATTAGACCGTGCCAACGGCCGCGAGTGCGTGTCTCTATGCCTTCTGAGTTCATCTGTGCAGCAATGCGATCAAAGCCTAGGCCAGTATCACGTAGCGCCTTCATACGCTCAACAGTCGCCAACTCACCATCGTAATAACCATATGGTTTCCGTCCTTCACAGCGTCCAGTCTTAGCCTTCATCCGCTGACGTGCCCCACGAAGCTTGAGGACGGTCTGTGACTTGTCATACTGAGCGACGGCACCCATCATTTGACGGACTAGGACACGTGTGGGGTCAGTTGCCATCAGGTCTGGTTCCGCTACTGATACCAGAGTGAAACCATGCTTACGAAGGTCGGCTATGCACGCCTCTTGCAGCATCAGGTCACGCGCTAGACGGTCCAGCTTCTCAACGATGATCGTTTTAACACCGTTGGAGTGGAGCGCCACCATCAATTCGGTCCATGCTGGCCGGTCCATTGTCTCTTTCGTGCCGGTCACGCCTTCCTCACGATAAACCTTGACTAACCGGATGTCGTGGGAAACGGCATACTGCTTAGCGGCCGCCAACTGACGGGGGAAGCCAGTTGCTTTTAGCAGATCAGGCCGTCGAATAGAAATCAAAAGGGGACCCATTGAAATTGGCTAGGGGCCGGGTGGAGGGGTCCGCTGGAGTCCCGTTCCATAGCAACGAAGCGGATTGACGATTTGGCTCGAAGTAAAAGGCAGAATTTTTTTTCGGGGACCTTCAAGTTTTCCAAAAAATTTTTCGGGGAACCCTTGGGACCCACTAGTTTTTTCTACTGCAAGGCTGGCTCTTTCATACCAGGAGCGAATGGATACATATTGGGTCCGCCGCTACCATCGTTAACAAAGCTTCCGATTACCTCATTTCCGTCAACGTCTTTGGCCATCAGTTCGTACTTAACACCAATCCCGTCGATGTCTTTGCTTTCAACTTCTCGCAAAAGAAATAGTAGAAAGCCGGTTCGACGACCGCCAACTGGAATTGGATCGTCGGCAGTTTTCCGATATAGCGCATCGGCCGAATTGTAGACCGCATCGTGGCCAGTAAAAGATAGGGTAATGGGGCTATTGTCGTGAACCAGTACCGGCCAGAAAGTCCCGATTACCCTGCCATCTGGCGCAGTCAATCTCATCTTCCACACAACTGCAATGGTCGGCGTGTTCACGCTGGATGCCGAAGCGACCATCAAAACGTCAGCAACTCCGCTTGATGAACTGCGGCCCGTCTCGACCCCCTCAATAAAGATTTTCAATCCTGGATGGGTCTTTATGTACTCGTCGTTCCATGCTTGGTAGGAAGCAGTCAGCAGGAATATCAAGGCCAGTCCTCCAGTTGAGCATACAAGCCATTTTTTGCTTTTCTCTTTAACCGCTTGCCAAAAACTTACGAACGTAAATGCTGCGCAACTCATCAAAGGCAACCAATGCGACAGCAAACTCCAAAAATACTCACCGGGATGCATCTGCCAATAGTACTGATAGCGCGAAGGCCATTCAACTGATCTATCGCCGTTTTCCTTCTAGTTCAAGCTCCCAGATGTAGTTAGCCGCCGCTGGTCTGAAATGGCTCAAACTCAATAAAGAAGCCTGTCGAGCCGATTTCAATCATTTACACTAGAGCGGAACTTGTTAGAGTCTATGTTGTCCAGGAGCAAATACCGTGCGCTTTGAGATCGCCTTTGCCGTTCTCGCTTTACTCCAGCAATCCGGATGTGAGTTCCAAGATAAGAAGGGTGCTTCAACTAAACCCTCGGTTCAGCGTCCGCCACTGCATCGGTTTGTATTAACCCGATATCCGATTGACGCCGGTGTCGCTTTTGATACACAGACCGGGCAAATATGCCGAACGTGGGAATGGCAACCTGGAGGCAAAGCTGCTACCCCAGATCCAGACAACGGTACGACGCCCCAACGACAAACTGGCGAATTTGCGCCAACCTGCCTCTCGCTCTATCAGAAATACCCATCAGGACCCGGAGAAGGCATTCAAACAGTCGAAGATCAACAGCCAGAACACAAGTAAAATCCTGATGCTGATGTGCCAGGATTGGTACAGACTCGGGTATGTGATTGAGGTTATTAGTGCTAGTGAGTATAAGCAGGAGTTTGCTCTTTCTAGCAAGTCACGATCACTAGTCGATTGACCGGGGCACCATCAGCCAATCAGCTAATGTTGTGTAGTTAACATAATCTCTAAGTCGTTGAAAAAGGCCGTCCCAAAAGGTACCCAAATGGTGACGAAAAGGTACCCCAATGGGGTGGTTTTCATCCAAACAATTATCAACAACTTGCGAAATTTTGGGAAAACCGTACCAAAAACTTCCCTGTAAGTTACTGAAACACTTAATAATAAAGAGTATACTCTTGTCTAAAACTTTTCACGTGAAAGTTTTTGTTTGTTAAAAAGTTTTGTGGAGGGTTGGTGACTGCTTAAGGAGGTCGTTAGCGCAACAAAAAAGGGACGCGCCCAGCATAAGCCGAGTACGTCCCCTTTGTATTAGTTCCGAGGCTGAGTTACTGCAAAGTAGCGGTGAGTCTTGCGACGGGAGCCATCCGCATAAATTGAGGGAATTGGTTGGATTCAGTTTGCGATCGCTACGCCTCACGGCCGTTTATGACTGAAGCCGGAACCGCCAGACCCATTGAGTACCATTGCCGCGCACCTTCCGCTAACCATGCCAAGATACCGGGTGCTTCAGTACGTAGCTTTTCGCCTAGCTGGAGGTCAATTTGCGCCCTGGGAATGGTCACGCCGAAGTGGATAGGAAAGCCTATTCCATAGCGCATCGTCGCCGGGTGGCAATGAGGGCAGGTGGTTAGTGTCCAACCACAATTTATGGGACTCCCGGAACTCAATTGGGTTTTCATACTTGCGGCTAGTCTTAATTGCGCCATTGTTCCCTTGCGTGATCCGTTTGAGGACGGCTCCGAACCCTTGGCCAGATTCGCCTTCTGAAGTTGAAGCAAATCTAGCGCCCCGTAAATCGGCTAGGTCGGCTAAAGCCGTGGTACTTGCGCCGTTTCCGCTTTGTGCAAGGGAATCAATCATGATCTTTGAGGCATAGTCTGAAATCAGATCTCGCACTAGATCGAGAAGGGTGCTCTTACCGTTCGTGCCCGTCCCGTGAGCTAAGAAGATCGCTCTTTCGCTTGTATCGCCGGTCATGCTGTAACCGAGAGAACGTTGAAGGAAGCCAATCATCTCTTGATTACCGCCCATGATTCGGTTGATAAAGGCCAGGAACACGGGTGCTTTAGCGTCGGGTGAGTAATCGTGACGGACGATCTTCGTGATTAGGTTATCCCGTTCATGCTGTCGTAGCTCACCGCTTTTTAAATCGAGTGTGCCGTTCAGGAAGTTGAGCAGATGGGAGGATTGGTCGAAACGCGATGCGAAGGTTTGTTTATCGTGTTCCAGCGTTGAGAGTGCGGCTTTGATCTTTGCGTGGTCGAGAGCGCGATTAGCGAACCTTACTAGCGCCTGTTTCCCTTCACTTTTTGATTTCTCCGCTTGCTCTTTGAATAGGGTGAAGGTGTTGGTAGCCATGCGGAAGGCCGCCGAGTTCTGTTTGGCCCAGTGCGTTCCGGTCCATATACGCCACGTTCTTTCTTCGTCGCAATGCAGCATGTCTTCTCCGTGAAGGGCTGAAATGCATTGGGCGTTGCCGGTATCGTTCAGATCAACTTGAGCAGATTCACGCGGCCTCCTGACTGAAATACGGCATAGTTGTCTCGTATTGAAAGCGCTCGTGGTCAAGAAAAAAGTTTATGGCCTTTTCGTTAATACCCAACCTGCGGGGAGGTCGTAGGAATCGAACCATTCCTGTAGGTTAGCCACGAAGGAGTTGTCTGTTGAAAATGGAAAATATTTCTCGTCGGAGTGATAGTAATCCATCGTTTCGCCAAACGGCGTGACCAGGACCGGATATCTATGTCCTTTGTTGCATCCTTCCGCTCGCGTTATCCTTTCTTCGTAACGGAACTCGCCGGATTCCACCATTGCGGTTACGCAGATCTTAATAGATTGAGTGGTCTCGTCATCTTCATCGCATAGCGAATACCATTCTGTCTCGCTGGATGCGGTCTTACTAATCTGAACAATCATTGTTTTACTTCCCGTTGTTTTGAATTTATTCCGCTACTGCTTTGGGTGCGTGCGCTGCAACCCGTGATCCTCCGTTTCGGAAGGCAAGTGTTTTAAGTGTCTTGAAGTGTTTTGAAGATGACTTATCAGTCGCTAGCCGCTAAATCAACAAGTAGAGAAGTGGTGGGGAGGGACTGACCGGGGCACTAGAAGTGCTGAGGGTCGCTTTTAGGCTATTAATACGATCAGACCAAACTTAACCGTTACCGTTTTGCCGTCTGCGGATTTGAAAGTTCCGCTGGCTCCGGTTACTCGGTTAAATGCCTGCGCATTTTGGGCCTGATTTAAACCTGAAGCTAAAAAGCCGTTCGTATTGAACGAAATCGAGCGGCCGCCGGCGGTTTTCGGTTGTGGGTTTACGGGAGCGATTGAAGTGCCCCGGTCAGTTGTTGCTTGGGTGCTCGGCACGTAATTAGAAACATCAACGTTTTGAGCGTTTGTTAAGGTGTCCATTGAAAAATATCCTTCGAAGAGATTTGGGAAGGGGCGTACCAGACGGGCCGAACGTCTTTTTTACGTGATGAGGCATCGCGATAGGTTACCCCCCCGAACTTGTTTTAAACTGATTTCGTACTGAGGGAAAGGAGTGAATCCGACCTTCCACTGTACGTGGCTGTACAGAATAGAGTCGATAGAGGCTATATGGTCGATATAGATTTACGCGGTATACGTAGAATCAATGAGTTACGGGCATTACTGATGATGTCGCTACAACAATCCCCACCGACCGCCCCAGTATTAATCTTTTTCCCTTCAACAACATAGCTTAAGCTACTGGTTCTCGCCCCTTTGGCTTATTGCCAGCGCGAGAAAACTTCCCACATTCCACCCGTATAAACGATCCGGGCATTGCGCTATCAACGGCAGTTACAATCTTCGGAACATGTGGTTCAATGACCGCCAGCCAACAGCGGATAGGGAAACCAAAGCTATCTTGCGGCCTTGCATGTTCTGCTCATATTGCAAGGTTTTGTCGCCAGTTATGAGAATATCGAACCCCGCAGCTTCCGCCATTTCCAGCAGCTTGCCGTTTTTCAGCCCCGCATACCCCATATAGCAGGCCGTGAATGTTTCGTGGTGACGAAGGAATGGCCGCAGATCGTGCGGAATGTTCTCGTCGCAGAGGACTTTTTTTCAAGGCTGCAACTGATGCTTGTGCGCGAAGGCGCGGATTTTAAGGATTGTATCGACCGGCAGCGTGGGGAAGCTGGCATGGGTTTGTTCGGGCGTGCGGCCATATTCTTCATCGGTCAAGATGACCTCTGGCTCGATGCGAGTGCCTTTGACAACGGGGGGCCGACCTCCCATTTTCCCCTGCACAACCTCGATTTCTTCGCAATCAGTCCATTCCATGATTTCCGGCCTTGTCTTTCCCTCAATCCCTCTCCATATTCTCCCGTTTCTTCCAAACGCCAGCCAAATAGAAGCGGACAAGGCCCGGCAGAACTCCTTTTAACGCACCGATCCCTCCATTATCAGACCCCTAATCAACCCGTGTTATTCTCGCGAGTGCAGTAGGTTTCGCGTCTTCTCCAGCGTGACAACAAGTGCGTGGATAGAAACATGCACCTTTTATAAAAGGGTCGCCGCATCTTCCCGCCCCTATCTGTCGCGAGTGCCATCTAATTCGTTCTGCCTTGAATGCCGGTACATCACCATGCCCGCCGCCAGTTTCGGGAAAAAATCCGTACTCTTGGGTGGCAGCCGAATGCCGCGCAGAGCATCAGCTTCAACATCGCCGATGCGCAACGGTTCCATCAACAACGCCATGCAAGCGTCTCCGTTTCGTACCTTGTTTGCTGCCTGAGCCACATCGCGTACCGGCTTCACTACCGCATCACGCAACACCAACCGATGCAAAACGCTAACATTCCGTTCATCCGCTGCGCACGGCAGTTCGAAACCGCGCAGTTCCGGAAGCAGCACCCCAAAACGCGCCATACCCGGCGGAGTCTTTTCCCAATAAGCCTGCAAATCGTCCAATGGCTGCGTCTCCGGCAGTTCCATATTGCGGGCTTCCAAAACAAGCCGGTGTGCGGCAAAAGTTTGCAGAGCAGCGCCGCGGATCTGAATCGTCGCCAATTGCCAGTTGGCCGCAAAGCGATGATGCCCGTCGGCAAGAAACAGCGGCTGTCCGGCCAGCGCCCCCTGCACCGCCGATATCCAGGCAGGGTCGGCCATGCGCCAAAACTGATGCCGGCAGCCAAACGTGTCTACATATTCGAACAGCGGAGCGGCCTCGGTCTTGAGCAGCCGCGCAAGCGCGGCTTCGATGTCATTGCACCACAAAAACAAGCTGCTCACGCATGCGCCGGCGTTCCCCAACTCTTCGCGGCACGCTTCAATCCCCGCTTCGAACACTTGTTCGTGAACATAGATATTCGACGGGTCTCCAGGAATCCCCATCACGCCGGTGCGCGTCCATTCCTGTTGCAGCCCAGGAAAATAAAAGCACTGACGATAGAGAAACAGCGCCGCCTCGCGATCTTCCCACAATGCTCCCTGCGCCAGCAATTCGTCAATTTGCCGGGCCTGCACAAAGGGTCCGGTCTGTTCGCCCGGAAGATAAAGGAATGGATTGGCGGCTATATCTGGATAAAACAATGCTCGAAAGGGCAACAGCGCCGGCATGAGAACGAAGTTGTCAGGATAGCAGTAGCCGGCCTCTGGGAACCGAACCGATGTTCGTAAAGCCGTGGGAACTCATGGGGGGCGTGG
>DASXGT010000083.1:0-8178 GCA_036488895.1 Bryobacteraceae bacterium
CACGGTTGAAGGAATTTCAACTTTCGTAGCCGGCCGCTCTTGAGCAGTTCTACGCGCGACACTGTATTTGAAATTGCGGTTGCGCGATGCCGCTGAGCATGCTCGGAACGGGATATACTGGCAGTCCAGGAACCGACCCAAACCCCATGGGCCTGCCGAAGGAGGTATGTCATGCGGAATGCCCGATTTGTATCTTCCTCATTAGTTATTGTCACGGTCATCGCCGGCTGCCTCGCTGGACAACAGAACGCGGCGCTGAAAGTTAAAAGCGACGAAATTGGCGGAGTGGTTGCTAGCGGCAACGGAACCGAGGCCGGCGTATGGGTCATCGCGGAGACCACCGATCTACCCACGCGCTACATCAAGGAAGTGGTTACTGACGACCAAGGCCGCTATCTGATTCCCTCCCTTCCCGCGGCAACCTACACTTTGTGGGCGCGCGGTTATGGGTTGGTGGATTCTCCGAAGATTCGGACGCGTCCAGGAAAACACATCGATCTGAAGCCTTCGGTGGCACCCGATAAGAAAACCGCCGCTCACTATTATCCCGCCAATTACTGGTACGCGATGCTGACGATACCCGAGAAGAACGAGTTTCCAGGCACCGGACCGCATGGGAACGGGATTTCACCGAATATCAAGACGCGGGAGCAGTGGCTGCATCTCGTCAAAACCGACAGCTGCGAGTCATGCCATCAGCTGGGCAACGAGTATACGCGCACCATTCCAGCGCTTTTCCAAAATTTCGATTCGCCAGCACAGGCATGGATGCGCCGCGTGCAATCCGGACAGGCTGGCAGGGCGATGATGGGCGGCCTCGCCCAACTAGGCGCGGAACGGGCAACCGCCGAATTCGGAGACTGGAGCCACCGAATCGCGCAAGGCGAACTGCCTGCCGAAACACCAGCGCGGCCGGAGGGGGCTGAGCGCAATGTTGTGATTACCCAATGGGACTGGGCCGACCCCAAAGCGTATCTGCATGACGAAATCTCAAGCGACAAGCGCAACCCAAGGGTCAACGCCAATGGGCTGATTTATGGATCGCCCGAAGAGAGCCGGGATTATCTGCCGGTGCTCGATCCGGTGCACAACAGTATCAGCCAGGTGAAGACGCCGTTCCGGGATCCAGATACACCTGGGCAGCCAAAACCATTACAACCGTCGGCGGTCTGGGGCGATGAAGCGATCTGGGACAGCCACACCACCGTGCACAATCCGATGTTCGACGATCGAGGGCGACTCTGGTATACGTCACGAATCCGCGCGAGCGACAACGCCGCGTTCTGCAAGGCGGGTTCGAGTCTGACGTCGGCGCAGCTCACGCCAGTAGCGAGCTCAGGACGGCAACTGGCGGTCTACGATCCGGCGACGAAACAGACATCTATGATCGACACCTGCTTTAGCACGCACCACCTGGTGTTCGCGGCTGATGCCAACAATACGCTGTGGACCAGTAGCGGGGGTGGGGGCGGCGTGGTGGGCTGGCTGAACACAAAGATGTGGGACCAAACGCATGATGAAAAAAAGTCGCAAGGATGGACAGCACTAATCCTGGATACGAACGGCAACGGCAAGCGAGATAGTTATTTAGATTCCGCGCAAAAGGTATTGACGGCGCCGAGCGGCGAGAGTCTGGGGACATCGGCGGCGCTAAGCGGGCCGACCGATGCCTCGCGAGATACAAGGTTGAACGCCGCATTCTATGGGATCGCCGTGGGGAGTGACGGGATGGTGTGGGGCAGCGTTCTGGGTTTTCCCGGCGGCATCGTACGGCTGAATCCGGGGCCGAATCCACCGGCGACCACGCTGGCGGAATACTATGAGGTTCCGTGGCATAATCCGAAGGCGCCGATATGGGGCTATTCGCCGCGCGGCATGGATATTGACGGCGACAATGTAGTGTGGGTGGCTTTGGGAAGCGGGCATCTAGCGAGTTTTGACCGGCGAAAATGCAAGGCGCCGCTCAACGGGCCGAATGCGACCGGGCAACACTGTCCGGAAGGGTGGACCCTCTATCCGACACCCGGGCCCAACTTTCATAACGTAAAGGATTCGGGAAGCGCGGACTCACATTACTACGATTGGGTGGATCAGTTCGACACGTTGGGGCTTGGAAAAAATACCCCGATTATTACAGGTAACTCGTCCGATTCACTTATCGCTTTGGTGCACGGGAAATTCGTCATCATGCGCGTTCCCTATCCGCTAGGATTTTTTGCCAAAGGAATGGATGGCCGCATCGACGATCCGAAGACGGGCTGGAAAGGGAAGGGAGTGTGGACAACCTGGGGTACACGCACACCATTCCACAGCGAGACCGGCAAGGGGACGACCAGCAAAGTAGTGCATTTCCAAATCCGGCCAAGTCCGTTGGCAAATTAGACGAATGTTTATGGTGAACGTTTTCGCCCGAGCGAGGCCTTCCTCAGAATAAAAGCCTCAACGCCACTTGGAGATTGCGAGGCGAGTTTTGCTGGCTGTTGATTACGCCAAATGCGCTGGAATTGATATTCGTGTTTGGATTACCAAATTGGACGCGGTTGAAGGTGTTGAAGGATTCCGCGCGGAATTGCAGTTGATAACGCTCCAGAATACGGATGTTCTTGAACAGAGAAATATCGAAGTTGTCAGTTCCCGGGCCACGCAGGTCAGGCATCAGGCGCGGGGCGTTTCCGAAAGTGAAAGGGGCATTGAAAGAAAAGTCAGAGGTATTGAAATAGTGCAATAGACGGCCGGTAACTGAGCCGCTGAGCGTCGGATTTTGGCCGTTCCAGTTCGGTCTTTGTGTTCCGGCAAAGCTGCCGCTGGCGTTGCCACCCGTAATTTGCAGCGGCGAGCCGCTCTGAAAAGTGGTATTGCCGTTGATCTGCCAGCCGCCGAATACTTTGTCCACGATGCCCGTGCGATTTAGAAACGGCTTTCCGTGCCCAAACGGCAACTCGTAAACGTAGCTGATTACCAAGGTTTGCGGCGTATCCCATGATGCCAAGGCGCGCTCTTGATGCAGGTTGTAGAAATTTTGCAGGCCGCCGCCGGCGAACGATTCTCCCGGAAATCCGTTTACGCTTGGGACCACATCGTCAATCTCTTTTGAGAAGGTATAGGCGACAGCCAAGCTAAATCCATTTGAGAGACGCCGCTCCGCCCTCACCAGCAGTGCGTTGTACGAGGAGTCGCCGTAATTTGCATTCCGGCTGGAGACTCCAAGAAATTGCGGATAGGGGAGCAGCGATTGGCCCAGCGTAATGGTGGGCGTGGCCAATTGACCCTGTGTGATGGCGCCATAGTAAGGATTGGCCACCTGGCTGTTGAGCTGATTTCCCAGTTGAAAATTTTGGGGCGAGAGTTGATCCCGTTCCAGAATCCCCATCAAGTGCACGCCGTGCGAACCGGAGTAGGCCACTTCGACAAGTGCGTCGCCCGGCAGGCTGCGCTGAATATCGAAATTCCAGCTTTGGACATAGGGCTGAGGCGCGTTCCTATCGAGTATGTAGAGCTGCTGCCCAAGATTGGTGGCGAGACCGGCCGAACTTCCCGTGGCGCTGCAAAAGCCGTTTGGAAATGGATTGGAAAGACGGACCGCGGGCGTCAACCCATTATCGAGACTCGTGACCGCCGACGTCGAGCAGACAAAACCCATTTGCGGCATCGCGTTGTTATTGCGTCCATTGCCCCAACTGTTGCTGTAGAAGATTCCGTAACCACCACGCATCACCGTCGAGTGACTCAGGTTGTAAGCGAAGCCGAAGCGGGGCGCGAAGTCTTTCCAATTCGGATTCCAGTTATCACGAGATACGCCGTTCACACCGGGAAATAAAAGCCCACCCCTCACGGTTGCGCCGTTGGATAGCTTTGCTGTATCCGCGTAGTCAAAGTTTGAAACCTGGTTTTGCGCCTCAACTCGCGGAGACTCAAATTCCCAACGTAGGCCAAGATTGAGGGTCAAGCGCTGAGTGATTTTGTAGTCGTCCTGAATATAAGCGCCGTAATAGGGGGCGGTGTATTGACCATTGATCTCAGTCACATTTTGCGTGCCGCTCGACATTGTTCCGAGAAGAAAAGAAGCGAAGCCGAAGCCGGCGGTTGTGCTGCTCACAAACGGATTAGGCCCTTGCGTAAACGCCGGGGTCGAGCTATAGGCGCCGGTGCTGTTGTCGGTAACTTTTGTGCTATATCTGCCCAGGCCGTACATGCCGCCAAATTTCAGAGTGTGCTTGCCGACCAATTTTGTGATGTTCACTTTGCCTTCGTAACGGTCAGACACGTCGTGTTCGTTGTAGTAAGTTCCGAGGCCAGACATCTCGCCCGGACTGATCGAGGGGAAGCCCAGCGTCAAACTGTTCTTTGCCAGATAGGAAGGAAAGCCAAGCGTTGTCGGATCAAACCCGTTGGAAAGGCCGAAGCTTACGTAGTACCAGCGCGCCCAGGAAAAGAGAGCTTCACCGAACAAGGTGGGAGAAAACGTCTTTGTTATTTTTCCTAGCGCGTAAGGATGATGCTGCGGCTTCGTCACATAGCCTGGACTGGCGATGTTACTTGAACCAAACGTAGCGGGGTTTGTCCAGTTGGTTAGATCTGCTCTGGAGAAGCGGCCCATCAGGCTGGTGCTGGCGTTCAATTGATGATCGACGCGTCCGGAAAAATCATCCGTTTGCCGCGTGGATGGCCCGCTGAACAAATAGTTATTCAGACCCGTATAGGCATTACCTGGCGATGTCGGGCCGGGATAGTATGACTCAATTTTCGCCGCCACGGGATCAATTTGTGACGCGGGAATCCGGTTACCGGGAAATTGGCTGCGGATGTAAGCTCCAGGCACGGCCGGATTCGCCCTGGTGGTTGTGGGATCGAAAATTTGAACCAGTTGCCCCGTGCTTGAAAACGTTTGAGAGAAATCGCCGGCTTTTTGCAGAGCCGTGGGAACGCTGGTGGTCACCACCGTAGGGACTTCTTCGCGCAGTCCTTCGTAGGCAAAGAAGAAGAACGTTCTGTTCTTGATAATCGGTCCGCCGATCGTGCCGCCGAATTGGTTGTAGCGCAGCATCGGTCTGGCTTTGCCCGCGCTGTTCGAAAAGAAATCGTTGGCGCTGAGAACATCATTACGGAAGTATTCGAACAGGCTACCGTGGACGGAGTTAGCTCCGCTCTTCGATGCCACGTTGATCACGCCTCCGCCGGTGCTGGAGTACTCGGCGCTGAAGTTGCTTGTTTGAATGCGAAATTCCTGCACTTCTTCTACCTGCGGGCTGTATTCAGGCCCATTGAACGTCAGGTTCGTGTTGTTTCCGCCGTCAAACATGAATTGGCTTTGATTGGGCCTTGATCCGTTGATGGAGAAGAACTGGTAATGACTCTCTAAGACCGGATTAGCCGTCGTCGCCCTCGTCGCGCGAACTCCGGGCACCAAAGTCATGAGCGCATTTGAATTGCGGCCGAGCATGGGCAGGTCTTCGACCTTTTCAGGAGTAACCACACCGCCGATCGCGTTGCTGCTGGTATCCAGTAGCGGCGTCGTGTCTGTCACCGTGACGGACTGAGTGGATCCGCCCACTTCCAGCGACAGATCGAGCTGCGCCGATTGAGCCACCGAAAGCTGAACTCCAGAACGCTCTACGGTCTTGAAGCCTTGCGCTTCAACCTTAATCTGGTAGGTTCCAGGCGGCAATAATGGAACCAGGTAAGAGCCCGACTGGTTGCTGTGCGCCTCAACAGCGATATCCGTTTGTTCGTTCCGGACCGTGATTTTCGCTGACGGAACGAGCGCGCCGGATGAATCATGAATGGAGCCCGTGATCTGCGCCGTGACCTGGGCGAACAATGGGCACAGAACTGATAGCTGGATAAGAACCGCTGCTGCAACAAGGCGCACTGAGCTGGACAATCGTGGTCGCATTTGAATCTGATTTATCACAATTTACTGTGATCTGTAAAACGTTTTTTTCACTTTTTCGCCTATCTTGAAATTTCTTTTCGGGGAGCGTGGAATCCACAGGTAAACCCCAATATTGTTGTTGAAATGGACAAAATGCCGGAAGCCAGCCTGAGAATTAACGTGGCCGGGGCGAATAACTAGAGTTAGATGGCCGGGACTCTATTCGAATCTGGTTTATCACAAATCAGTGCTATTTGTAAAACGTTTTTTTATTGGCGGCTGGCTGGCTGTTTATTGAGTGCCGGAGCCTCTGTTTATTGCTTTCCGCGTGGCTCTAACACCGTGGAAATGGCTCCGGTCCTCATCGCGTCCGGTCGTCGATTCGCGAATTCTCAGTTCGGAGGGTAGTTGTAATTCCACAGGCCCTCCAGGCAATTTCCCTTCAATCCGGTCAATCAGCAGGGTCGCGCCTTTGTAGCCCAGTTCGTAAGTTGGTTGAGCAACACAGGTCAAGCGAGGATGAAATGCACGAGTGAAGGGGAGATCATCGAAGGTCGCAAGCGCGACATCCTGGGGGCAGCGCACGCCTATCTCGTCCAACGCCTGCAGCACGCCGAGAGTCATCACGCCGTTACAGACAAACAGCGCGGTGGGCCGGTGCTGTCGCAGCAGGATGTCCTTAGCCAGCCGGTAGCCAGCCTCTTCCCGGAAATCACCTTCGAGAATGAACGAGCGGCGGACTTTCAGCCCGGCTTCTTTCAGAGCAACCTCATAGCCTTTTAGCCGTGCACGGCCAGTTTCCAATTTCAAAGATCCGGTAATGATCGCAATATCCCGGTGGCCCAGACGTATCAGGTGGCGCACGCAATCCTGCGCGCCTTTGACATTATCGATAGTCACTGAATCCAACCCCAGACCCGGCGCCGCCCGGTCAAGGAAAACAACCGGAGTGCCCATTTTCGCCACATTCTGAAGGTGGTCCATCGTGTCCCCGCCTGGAGCGGCGGCAATCAGAAAACCATCCACGCGATGAGAACGGAGCGCGGAGACTACGTTCTGTTCACGCTCCATCCGCTCATCGGTGTTCGCCGTAACCAGCAAATATTTACGCTCGCGCGAGGCATCTTCCGCGCCCCGCATCACTTCCGGGAAAAAAGGGTTTGTGATATCCGGGATCACCATCCCGAGCATGTTGGTTTGCTTTACCTTTAGGCTTCGAGCGACATGATTCGGATGGTAGTCAAGTTCCCTGATCGCGGCGAGAACCCGGTCTTTGAGCGGCGCGCTCACGTGCCTTTTACCCGAGACGGTATTTGAAACGGTGCCAATTGAGACATTGGCTCGCGCGGCTATTTCCTTAATGGTTGCCATGTACTGGAATTGCCGCCATTATAACGATTCAATATCAATTTGAATGTGATTAAATGTCTTGGATGCAACCGCCACCTATTCTTGTGTTGCTAGGCGGCTTTCTGGGCGCCGGCAAGACAACGCTGATTCTGACAGCCGCGCGGCTGCTTCAATCCCGCGGTCTGAAAGCGGCCGCGATTCTGAACGATCAAGGCACGGACCTTGTGGACACTGAGTTTGTACGGAACAGCGGCGTTGAAGCCGATCAGGTGGGGGGCGGCTGTTTCTGCTGCCGTTTCTCCGATTTGATCGATGCGGCCGACCGGCTCCGCGAGCATTCGCCCGATGTGATTTTTGCCGAGGCAGTCGGCAGTTGCACGGATATTTCCGCCACGACTCTACAACCGTTGAAGCTGAACTATCGCCACCAGTTCCGATTAGCGCCTTATAGTGTGCTGGTCGATCCTGACCGGGCGAGGGAACTAACTGCCGGCGTCGATTCTGATTTATCGTTCCTGTTCCAGAAGCAGATTGATGAAGCGGACCTGGTCTGTTTCACTAAGTCAGACATACACACAGACTTTCCGGAGCTAGATGCGGCGCCCGTTCGCTATTTCAGTCCGCTCACCGGTGAAGGCGTGGCAGCTTGGCTTGATGAGGTTCTTGGACTTCAGGAAGTGGGGACGAAGATTCTGGACATTGACTATGCGCGCTACGCCAGGGCCGAGGCGAGTCTTGCCTGGTTGAACTGCTCCGTAAGACTAACGCTTGTCGATCCCCTGTCTCCTTCATCGGTAGTTGGTCCGCTACTTGATGACCTTGACACGGCTCTGACGGAACAGGGGTTGCAAATTGCCCACCTGAAGGTGATAGACGACTCGCCGGCCGGCTACATTAAGGCATCCATTGTCAGAAACGGCCAGGAGCCGGCTGTGCAAGGCATGCGTGCCGCCTCA
>DASXGT010000097.1:0-28946 GCA_036488895.1 Bryobacteraceae bacterium
GCCGAAGGCTTTCCGGAAGAGCAGCGCAGCAAGCAGCCCTCGCCCTTTTCGTTGCTGCGAACGTTAGTGGACGAATTCCGCCATCCCGAAGACTCCTGCCTGGGCCTCATCGGCGCCTTCGGGTATGACCTGTTGCTGGAGTTCGATCCCATCCGCAAGCGCCTGCCGCGCGAAGGCCACAAGAGCCTGCATCTCTTCCTCTGCGACGACATTTATTTCATGGATCGCAAGAAAGAAATCATTGAGCGCTATCAATATGATTTCTCCGGCGAAGCTGGCGATACCACCGGTCTGCGCCGCACCACGCCGCCCGCGGCCAAAATAAAAGCTTCAGCTGCAACCGGAGAAATTGTCTCAGACCACACCACCGACGAATATAAAGCCAAGGTAGAAGTGGTGCGTGAAGGCATGCGGCAAGGCAATTATTATGAGGTGGTGCTGCGCCAGACCTTCAGCGCTCCCTTCTCCAAAAGCCCTTCCGAACTCTTTCAGCGTATTCAGAAATCCAGCCCCAGCCCCTACGAATTCATCCTGCAAATGGGTGATGAGCAGCTAGTCGGCGCGTCTCCTGAAATGTTCGTGCGCGTCGAAGGCGAGCGCGTGGAAACCTGCCCCATCGCCGGTACCGCGCGCCGTTCGGGCGACCCCATCCGCGACGCCGAAAGCATCCGCGAATTGTTGAACTCCACGAAGGAAGAGTCGGAGCTCACCATGTGCAGCGACGTGGACCGCAATGATAAATCGCGTGTTTGCGTTCCCGGCTCAGTACGCGTCATCGGCCGCCGCCTCATAGAATCCTACGCCGGCCTCTTTCATACGGTCGATCATGTCACCGGCACGTTGAGCCCGGGCTTTGATGCGCTGGATGCGTTTCTCACCCACATGTGGGCGGTTACCATCATCGGCGCGCCCAAAAAGGCCGCGGCCCAAGCGGTGGAGGATTTGGAAAAGGACGCGCGTGGCTGGTATGGCGGCGCCATCGGTATGTTGGGTTTGAACGGCGATATCAATACCGGCATTACCATCCGAACCGTTCACTTAAAAGACGGCGTGGCCAAATACGCTGCCGGTGCAACGCTGCTCTATGATTCCGAACCCGCGGCGGAAGATCAGGAATGCCGCCTCAAAGCCACCGCGTTTTTCCGCGCCATGAATCCGGCCATTCGCAGCGGCCCCGAAGATCATCACATGCGCCGCGTGGGTGAAGGCATCCGCTTGCTGCTGGTCGATAACGACGATTGCTTCATTCACACGCTCGCCAACTACGCGCGCCAAACCGGAGCCTCGGTTTCCACCTACCGTTCACACGTGGCGTTGGCCGCCATCGATGCTGAAAAGCCCGATATCGTGCTCATCTCGCCCGGCCCTGCGCGTCCCGCTGATTTTGGCGTGCCCAACCTGGTGCTCGAACTCGCTAAGCGCGGCATACCCACATTCGGCGTCTGCCTGGGCTTGCAAGGAATTGTAGAGGCGTTCGGCGGCGCGCTGGACGTGCTTCCGTATCCGATGCACGGCAAAGGCTCGCTGGTCTCGCACAACAATGAAGGAGTGTTTCGCGGCCTGCCCACGCCTTTCCGCGTCGGCCGTTATCACTCGCTCTACGCCAAACGCGAGACCTTTCCCGCCTGCCTGGAAGTGACAGCCCAATCCGAGGATGGCGTCATCATGGGCCTGCGTCACCGCGAACTGCCCATTGAGGCCGTGCAGTTCCATCCCGAATCCATTCTGACGCTGGAACGCGATTGCGGTCTGCGCCTGATGGAGAACATGATCGAAACCTACGCGCGAGCAACCGTAGCGCATGGGTGACGGCGTTGCAGTGATTGGCGGAGGCCTAGCCGGACTCGCCACCGCGCTGGCTTTGGGCTCAGCCGGACACCCGGTCACAGTCTACGAAGCCCGGCCCTTCCTCGGAGGCCGCGCGACATCGTATCCGCTGAATAACGCCGAGGACGGCAACATCGTCATCGATAATTGCCAGCACATCCTGCTGCGCTGCTGCACGAACTTAATTGATTTCTACAAACGCCTGGGCGTGCTCGACCGCATTGATTTCTCGCGTGAGTTCTTCTGGCTCGAACCCGGCGGCCGCATGTCCACCATGAAGCGCGGCCTTTTACCCGCGCCTCTACATTTCACCGAATCCTTCGCTACCCTGCGCTTTTTGTCGCTGGCCGATAAATTCAGCGTGGCCACCGGCCTGCTTTCGGTCCGCTTTGAATACGGCAAGCGAACCGATCTGGACCGCATCAGCATGCTCGACTGGCTGCGCGAAAAGAAACAAACCCCCCGCGCCATCGAGCGTTTCTGGCATCAGGTGCTGGTCAGCGCAATCAGCGAAGAGTTGGACCGCATGGCCGCCGTGCATGGCCTGCAAGTTTTTTATCAAGGCTTCCTAGCCAAGGCCGATGCCTATGAGATGGGAGTTCCCACCATACCGCTGGCGGAACTCTATGGAAAAGAGATTTGGTCGCGTTACGAGTACATCAAGCTCGTGGAGCGCGCGGCTGTGCAGCAAGTGCAAATCGAAAACGGTCGAGTGCAGGGCGTGACAGTGAACGGTGAAACCATTCAAGCCGAGGCGTACGTTCTAGCCGTCCCCTTTGAGCGAGTCAACGCACTGGCGCCCGGTCTCCCGCTCGATCTTTCGGCCTTTACCCATGCGCCTATCACAGGAGTGCACCTGTGGTTTGATCGCCCCGTGACCGATCTCCCGCACGCCACGTTGCTCGACAGGACGATTCAGTGGATGTACAACAAAGGCGAAGGCCGGCACATTCAATTGGTAATCAGCGCCTCCAGAAACTTGACCGAAATGCCCAGAGCGGAAGTAATTGAACTAGCACTAAAAGAACTAAAAGAATTCTTCCCGCGAGTAGCCGAAGCGACCCTAGAACGCGCCCACGTAGTGAAAGAAGTCCGAGCCGTCTTCTCCGCCACCCCAGGCCTGGAACAACACCGCCCCCTCAGCACCACCACCATCCCAAACCTCTTCCTAGCCGGAGACTGGACCCGCACGGGCTGGCCCGCCACTATGGAAGGAGCCGTCCGCAGCGGCTATCTGGCCGCCGAAGCCGTAATCCGATCCATGGGCAGCAGACAGAGTTTCTTGATCCCCGACGCGGCGTGATTGTCGCTTGCGCGCAATGTCGCGCTTAACATTCGTTTCTTAGTGGTCCGACGCGGGCCAAAGACTCTGTAGGTGTCGCTCACTCCGCTGGCAAGTTCCGAGACGCCTGCGGTTGAATGCTTATACTGTGAACACGCGCCAGGAACGAGCGGCAGAGGGTATAGCTTCTTGTTTGGCTAGCCGGAGGAATCGCATGCTCAGTTCTCGATATATGACAACGACGAAAAATCTTCCCGCAATCATGAAGAAGATCGTTGATGGCACTGCACCTGACAAGTTCACAGTTGCTCACCTGAAGGGCCTCGGATTTAAGAGCAGTAATGACCAAGGTGTCATACCGGTCCTGAAGGATTTGAAATTCCTTAGTCCGGATGGAGTTCCCTTGCAACGATACCTTGACTATCGTGATACCTCTAAGTCAAAGGCTGTTATGGCAGAGGCGCTGCGTGAGGCGTATAGTGATCTATTTCACATTAGCGAGCGGCCCTCTGAGAACGACAGAGATGCAATCAGAGGGAAATTTAAGTCTACACATAATGCATCTGACAGCGTCGCCAATTTACAGACAGCCACTTTTTTGAATTTGCTCAAGTTAGCGGATTTGGACTCTCCAAAGACTAAGCACGCGATTATTGAAGCGCCAATTGGGAAATCCATGCCGGAACGCATGCGCGAGGAACCATCAGGTCCCGTTGTTCCAAACCTTCGCTACAACATAGAGGTGCACCTTCCTGCAACTAAGGACATAGATGTTTATAACGCAATCTTCAAATCGCTAAGGGAACACCTCATTGTCTGATAATTTGAAAGACGTACGCGACTGGATGTTCAGAGGCCTAATGTTTGAGGCTGAAGCAACGACATTTCGAAGTGCGGGAATTCGAATCGGCGCTGACCAATCTGATGTTGAGCGCTCTTTATTGGAGGAGACTCTAGCACCTTTCAGCGTCACGATGCGCGACGCTGCGTTGCAAATGGCGAGGCTTTATGCCTTGCTCTATTGTTTTGAAAATTCGGTTCGCGATTTAATCAAGGAACGATTGCAAGAGAAGTATGCTCTCGATTGGTGGATCAATGGTGTTCCCGTAGCGGTCAAGAAGCAGGCAGAGAGTCGGCAGAAGGATACAGAAAAGAATTCGTGGCTTGACGCGCCTAGCAGAGAGATTCTCAGTTTTACAGAGTTTGGACATCTTGCCGATATAATCGTGAGTCAATGGGAACTCTTTTCCGACTTGATACCCACTCAGCACTGGTTAAAACAGCGGATGGAGGAACTAGAGAAGGCCCGAAATTTCCTCGCACACAATCGGTTGCTCCTTCCTGGCGAGTTCCAGCGCGTGGAGATGTATGTTTCCGATTGGAATCGAATGGTCGGTCTATAGCACCATCATAATAGGCTGTCGGTAAATTGCCGAAAATGTGCTTGCATCGAAGACACTCTCGCGATCAGGACAGGGATGCGGGCAATTAGCGCTGATGCTTCGCTATCAGTTCACGAACTCTAGGGAGGAGGTCATGAGGAACATCCATGACAGTCGTGGAGGATTCAATTCCAGCCTCGTCCTCAGCCAGCGCCTCGTCTTCAGTCTGTCCTTCGTAATGGGTGAGTACTCGTTGAATTTTCTCGTCATCCCATCCCATTGGAAACTTGTTTTGACTCATTGATGCTTCTTCTTTCTGCGCTTGCGCCAAGGCGGCCTAAACCAACGCAAAAATCACCCCGCTAACTGAAAATCACCTCAAACAACCGGCGCATCCTCATCTGCACAGCCAGTAAATCCGTGTCCAAGCTCACCGCCGTGCATTGCCGTCCAGTCCACCTTTGCAGCAACGCCGCTATCATCTCGCGTTGCTCAGGCGCCGCCGGTATCCGCTCCTCAGCCCGCCCGGTCACCAGGCGCAGCGCATGATTCACCGCCCGGAAATAAGTAGTGGCTTGCAGTAAAAACGCGGCGTCCGCATTATCCAGGTGGCCCATTTTTTCCACCACGTCAATGCGCTCGGGCGTATTCAGGCTCTTAAAAAACATGCCCGCGCCCTTCAGCCGCAGATACATCAAGATAAAGTCGGCATCATAATAGCCGCCTTCCGCCGCCTTCAAAGGAGTCGTGTGTCCCTGCTCGCGTTGCAGCCGCATGCGCATCTGCCGCAGATCGTATTTGGACCGCCCGCTCTGTCCGTAGCGCCGCCAATCCACGTTCTGCAGCTCATTCAGAAACGTCGTGGCCCGGTCCGTATCGCCCGCCACGCCACGCGCCTTCATATAGGCGATGCCTTCCCATGCCTCGGCCGTCAACGAAAAATATTCCACATACTTGGACTCGGTCTGCACCAGCATCCCTTCGCGCCCGTTCGGCCGCAGCCGCGTATCGATCGAAAGAATCGCGCCATCCCCGGTATAGGTGGTCAGCGTTTCAATCAAGTGCTCCGCGACCCGCGTCCAGAAGGGCTGCCGGTGCGCCTCGCTATCGGGCAGAATGAAAAGCAAATCGGCATCCGAAGCCAGATCGAATTCGCGCATGCCCAGCCGGCCCAGCGCCACCACCATCATTTCGTCCTGCGGCTCGCGGAACGGTTTCGCCGCAGTGGCCCGGTCGCGCGCGCGTGCCAGCGAGCTTTCCAGCGCAATCCGGTAAGCCCGTGCAATCACAAACTCGGCCAGCGCCGACGTCCGGTCCAGCGTGGCGAAAACCGGCTCCGGCATGCAAATGCTGCCCACCTGAATGCGGAACATTTCGCGCCGGAAGAAACGCCGCAATCCCCCAATATCGCTGAGCGGAGCCGCCAACCCCTCAAAAGCCCAGCGCCGCGTCGGATGGTCCACCGCGCGCCGGATCTCTTCCAGCAATTCAGGATAACGTGCCAGTTGCGCGCCCAGGTGCGGGCTCACCTCAAAGACCTGCATCGTCCAATCGGCGAGCAGCGGGTGGTGATTCAATAGTTCCAATAGCTGCGGCTGCTTCGCCAGTGCTTCCAGAAAATCCGCCAGCAGCCTGCCGGAGCGATGCACGCCGCGCGCCCGCAAAGCTTCCATGAAATGCGGCGCCGCAGCCTCCAGAACTCCCAATGCCTCTTCCGAGACTTCCAATCCCTTGCGCTCTGGATCGATGCGCGGCAAAGGCCTGGCGGATTCAACCATCGAAGTGGGCGCATGCTGCGTCGGCCGCTGCGCATGCACAATGCGCTCATAAATCACTTGCACATTTTCAAGCCGCTGGTTGATGTCTCTCAGTAATTCGGAAGCCGCGCCCACGCCGTTCGCCTGCACATGCATGCGCCGCGCCAGGCGTTCCATCTCCTGCGGATGAGACGGCAGCGCATGCGTTTGCCGGTCGTCTTCCAACTGCAAAAGGTGCTCCACCCGGCGGAAATATTCGTAAGCGTCGACGAGGCGCGCATGTTCAGTCGTCGAAAGAAGGTCCTTTTCATGCAGATGCTCAAGCGCCAGCAGCGTGCCGCCCTGCCGCACCTGCATCTCGCGCGCCCCGTGCAGCCGCTGCAGGCACTGCACCAGAAACTCCACGTCGCGAATGCCTCCGCGCGCCAGTTTCACATCCAGCTTCGCCTTCCCCAGGCGCCGGCTCGTCAGCTTCTCTGAAATTCGCTCGCGCGTCTCCGACATCGTCTCAATCGTGGAGAAATCCAGAGTTGTGGAATAAATCGATGGCTCCACAAAATCAAGCAGCGCCTGCCCCAGCGCTTCATCTCCGGCGGATACGCGCGCTTTGATCAGCATCTGCAGTTCCCAATCCCGCGCGCGTTTGGAATAATATTGCTTCGCCGCGTCGAGCGAAAGGCAAACCTCGCCCAGCGCGCCTTCCGGACGCAGCCGCAAATCGACGCGGTAACACAGCCCCGCCGCCGTATGCGTGGAAAGCAGATTGGTAAAACGGTTCGCTACTTTCTTGAAGAATTCCTTATTGCTGATCGCCTTCGGCCCGGAAGTCTCTCCATTGGCGCTATAGAGAAACATCAGGTCTACATCGGAGCTATAGTTCAGTTCGCTGCCGCCGAGCTTGCCCAATGCCAGCAGCGTCAACGCGGCGGGGGTGCGGTTATATTCGCCATCGCTTTGCGCAACCGGATATCCGTGGCGTTCCGTCACCTCCGCCGTGACGCACGCAAGCACGCGTCCCAATACCGTGTCCGCCAAATGGGATAGCTCACCCGCAATCTCGGCCAACGTTCCGATTCCCATACGATCGCGCAGCACAATGCGCACCAATTCGCGTCGCCGGAAGAGTGCTAAATCCAGCGCCGTGGGCGTCACCATCCCGCGTTCACTGAGGAACGCATCTAATCGCTCTTTGTAATCGTCCCGGGAGAAAGCAAGCGCCAGATCGCCTGTCTTCCAAAGCCAATCGGGGTAGCGCAATAACTCTTCGGAAAGGAAACGGCTAACGCCGAAAATCACTGCCAGCCGATGCAGCAGTTCCGGATCTTCCTCCAACGCCTGAAGTTCCGCCGGATACCTGGCGCCGAACTCATGCAGGTAATGAGCGACGCGCTGAGGATCAGCCGACCGGTCAATGACTTGATGGAGTGTCGGTGAGTCCGTAATGGCTGAGTCTAAAGTAAGTGGCCCTAATGGCATAGACAACTGGGTCTACACGTGAGAATTGTTTACTGCCTCAAGTATAGCTAGGCGTGCAGCTCCACGGGCCGCCCCTCCCGGCACGATTGGTAAACGCCCAGTACCAATTCCAGTGCGCGGTAGCCTTCCTCGCCATTTACCATCGGCTCCCGTCCCGTGCGGATCGCCTCCGCGAAGTCGATGAATTGCCGCTCGAACGTAGTCACCGAAATCGCCATCGGGTCTGACGATCCTGAAGCCCTGCTCGCCTGCAAAGGCGCTGGGTCCACTGCATTCGCCTGCTCATCGTCCAGCACGTCCCAAGCCGTCAGGGAATCGCCTGTAATGATGGCGCTCCCTTTGGTGCCGTGAATCTCGATTCGCTCCGAATAGCCCGGCCAGAAAGCCGTTGCCGCTTGAATGATGCCGTTCGCTCCCGACTTGTACGTCAGCAGCGCGCTGACCACATCCTCCGATTCAATCTTGTGCCGCGCTCCGAGTTGCCATCGGCCAAACACCGAAGCTGCTGGACCAATCAAATGCAGCAAGATGTCCACCTGGTGGATCGCTTGGTTAATCAGAGCGCCGCCGCCCTCGGTTTTCCAACTCCCTTTGATCGGACGGGAGTAGTACTCATCGCTGCGAAACCATTTCACATAGGCGTCCGCTTGGAGGATTTTGCCCAGCCGGCCAGCCGGAATCGCACGCTTCAGAAATAACGTGCAATCGTCGAAACGATGCTGGCTCATGACGCCGAGCGTGATGCCGGCGGCCCGCGCAATCCGAATCATCTCGCCCGCGTCCTTCAGGCTCGTTGCTATCGGCTTCTGCACCATGATGGGGCGCCGGATTTCCGAACAAGTGATCACCGGCTCTAAATGAAAATCCGGAAACGCGCACACATCCACAAAGTCGAGGCCCGGGAAAGTGCACAACTCCGTTGCATCATTCACAAACGTGCAGCCCCAGCGTTTCGCAAACTCCTGCCCGCGCGCCGCGGTCTTGTTTGAGCACGCAAGTATTTCGAATCCGATATTGCGATACGCCTGCGCGTGCTTATTGGCGATGGCGCCCGTTCCTAAAATTCCTACCTTCATGTCTTAAAGCCCCGTCTCCGAACCACAGATACTCACTTCTAACCCGGCTTCCCGGAAAAACGCAGCCTTGGTCGCCAGCGCTTTTTGCGCCCCTACTGCATCTGGAGCATAAGCCACCTGTATGTGATTAGCCTTATGGCGGCCCATCATTTGGTCGCGCGTAATACCGTGGAATACCGCATGCATCACGGGCCATTGCGGCGTCGTGATGCGCCAACGGCGTTCCGTTTCTTCCGGCGGTAGCGCAACCGCGCGCGCCAGCCCGAGGTCGGCTTTCAGCTTGCCGTCCTCAATAAACACGCGGCTCCAAACCACCTCGCCGGGCTTGGCGACGCCCTTCAGCGATCCGCCGCCCAGCCGGAAATACATCGCGGGTTGGCGCTCGCTCACTGATCCCGCATAGCCGCCCACGTGATGCGCCGCCGGCGCCGCGCCTGAGATTTCAAACACCCATACAAACTCGCCATTGTACGCTTCGCCGAAGCGCAGGTCGTGCAGAGTGGTCTCCGGCGCATAGCCCAGCGCGTTCCAGACGCGATTGGTCACCAGCGCATCCAAGCCCGCGCATTCGTCCACCTCATTGAAGTGCGGCAGCGGTTGGCCGTCATAGAGAACGCGGCCGTCCACTGATTGAACCGGTGGCCGGTCCGAATTGTTCAGCAAGCCTTCCACCAAGTCCGACGCCGGAGCCAAATCTTTCAAGCCCTGTTGATATTGAATGCCGATCGTCGCGCAGCCGAAGTCATCCGCAATGCGCAGCGCCGCAATATACATGCGGCATTGATCTAGAATCTGCGCATCGGTCAGGTCCGCCTCCGGATTGCTGCCCGTCTTGAATTGAAGTCCCTTCGCATCCAACCACGCCCTGACAGCACGCGCTTCTTGTTCCGGCACCGCGCTCATGGCCGCATACAACGCCGATTGGCTCAAGCGTTCTTTAAAAACGCCCGTGGGATTTAGCAGATGGTCGGGCACAATGGCGTTAAACATGCCCATGCAGCCTTCATCGAATATACCCATGATGGCCTTATCGCGCTTGAGTTGCGCCGCCAGCGAGCCCCCTAATTTTTCCGCTTCCGCAGGCAACCGTAATCCAGTCAGCGCGCGCACGTGGCTGTCATCGTGCCGCACCGTCTCGCCGTTCAGCCAAGCCTTCAGGCGCGAAAGGAAATATTCATCGGTGAAGTCGTCTGACCAAAGCGTGGAATAGCGCACCTGCGCCTTGGTCAGCGAACCGTTCAAGTTCAGCATGCCCACTAAACCCGGCCATTGCCCGCTCCAGTTGGCCACCGTCAGAATAGGGCCTTTGTGTGTGAGAAGACCGGGCAGCACGTGATGGCTGTATTGCCAAACGGCTTCCACCACCACTAGCGGCGCATCTTCCGGAATGCCGCGAAAAACTTCCATCCCGTATTTCTGCGAATCGATGAACCCGTGCTGCTTGACCGCATCTACCGGATGAGCACGCACCACGTTAAAGCCGAAGCCTTGAATCGCCCGGCTGACTTGCTCTTCTACTTGTTGTTGAGCCGGCCAACACACTCGGTTGGCGGAGAGACGCAGATCGCCGCTGGCGATCATCTTTACGCTATTCGACATCGCCTTTATTCTTACAAAGCGATCCCCAACAGTGCTTATCTTTCGATCTGGACCAGATCTTTGGGTGCGGGCTTCGGCTGCGGACCATTCCATCTAAGCCCCTCGCCCTTGCGCGTAACGCTATTTACGGCGCGGCCCACTGCCAGCGAGCCGTTAATCAAATGACGCGCGTGCAGCGGCCCGGCCACTTTCACGTCACCCAGCCAATGCAAGCCCATGCTGATGGAACAGCCACACTCGCTGCAACTGGGCGCGCCGCCGAAGACGCACGGTTCCACGCGTGTATGTAAATCCGCCGTGTAGTTGATGGAGAGCTTGGCGAACAAGCATTCCTCCGGACTTCGCGGAGCTTCCATAAAAGCTTCCATCAAGCCTTTATGCATACTTAATTTCGAGTAATTTTTCGCGGACCGATTGAAATAATTAGCGAGTTGAATGCGGTTTTCGTCGGTGAGTTTTTCCGCCGATTCTTCCCCTATTTGCGGCGTATACACGCTTACCCAAATATTGCGCACTTCCGGCCGCGCATTCCAAAAAGCCAGGTAGCGGTCCATGTAGCCGGGCTCTTCAATATTCTTGCGAACCACGGTCCAATGCACGTTGATGGTGTTGCCTTGAATATTCCTGAGAATGCGTTCGTAGGTGGCGGGCTTACGCCGTACATCGTGATCTTCCGGGTTGCCATCCACGGAAACCGCTACAGTCACGCGCGGTAGCGCCGTCCATTCGGGCGGAATGGGAATGACGCCGCTGGTTACAATCAGCGTATAGATGCCGCGCCGGCTCAACTCCGGAATCACGCGGCTCAACTCGCGATGCCGCATCATCGGCTCTCCGCCCACTAAAGAAACTTGCAGTGGTTGATGTTCGTCGATCAGGCGGAATATCCCATTGACCAAGTCATCCCCGCGAAAATCGCTAACGCTACGCAGGTTCGGGCCGCCTTCGCCTAGGTGAGCATCACCATAGGCATAGCAACCAGGGCACTGCAGCGGGCATTCCCGCGTAATTTCTATGGAAAGCATGGGGATATTCCCAGCCAAGACTTTCCCCCAGGATTGAAAAACGTTGAGGAGCCTCATGAAGAGCTACGCTAGTGACGCAAGTATGGAAGCTTACGATTCACCAATTTGTAGTTTCACGCCGTCAAAAAAACGAATGCTGACATTTCTACCCAAGGCGTCTAAAATAGATGCATGCAGTTGAACAAATCTTCGAAAAAGACAAAGAAAACCGCGGATAAAGCACCTGTGGCAGCGGCGCCCGAAAAAAGCGCCGCGGCTGCCCCTGAAGTGAAGCCGAAGCCGCGCGCCTTGAAGTCTTCCACGCCGAAGAAGGGCGAAGAAAAAGTAACCGCTTCGCCTAGCCATCATCACAAAGTTATTTCATCGCCTGCTGTCACTGTCACGGAAGCTATTACCGAAACCGTTACGCACACTGTAGCTAAGGTTGTTACGCACGAAGACATTGCCAAGCTCGCTCATTCCTATTGGGTTGCTCGCGGTTATACGCACGGATCGCCCCATGAAGATTGGGCTAGAGCGGAACGCGAATTAAAACAGCAAAATTAAACGCCGCAAACGAAAGAGCAAATCGCTCGTCCAACTTGCATTAGTATAGGGGTGCCTTCGGCTTACGGGTAAATTAGAAGTAATGAGCAAGTCATGAGCGAACCGGTCCCTATCCAGGCGGTCTCCATCGGTGTGAATGCGGACACCATGGGAATTGACGCTGCGGCAAGCGTCGCGAACAACGCGAATTCCCGCTCGGCTCTCATTTCAACCATCGCCTGGTTCCGCGATTTGATGCTGTCCGTGCTGATCGCGGTATTGGTCATCCTGTTTCTGTATCGTCCGGTCAAGGTGGAGGGCACCAGCATGATGCCAAGCCTGCTGGATCAGGAGCGCCTATTCATCAACCAGTTCAGCTATAAGTTTGGGCTCGGCGATATCAAACGCGGAGATACGGTAGTTTTTTGCTACCCCGAAGATACTACCAAGTCCTACATCAAACGCATCATAGGCTTGCCCGGAGACACCGTTGCCGTGCAAGGCGGCTATGTTCTCGTGAACCAGAAAAAGCTAATAGAGAACTACATTCCGTTCGACTACCGGGATGACCGGCCTTATCCGCCAACCGTCGTGCCTCCTGACAAATACTTCGTGCTGGGTGATCACCGCATCGTCTCGAATGACAGTCGCGCTTGGGGCTTTGTGCCGCGTAGTTACATCTACGGCAAAGCCGTCTTCGTGTTTTGGCCGCTCGAACACGTAGGAACAGTTCATTAGCCCTCATCTGCGTTAAACTGGCCGCTAGTGATTGCCGAGCCGTGACCGTGAGGGAGCGGTAACGCCGCCTACGCCTCATGAGTGATTCGAAAACATATTCGCCGGGCAGTGACTTCGTCGCGCATGCCCAGGTTAAAGGACCGGAAGTTTATAGTGCTCTTCGTGAGCGTGCCGCCAAAGATCCAACCGCGTTTTGGGCTGAACTGGCAACCAGCGAATTAACCTGGTTCCAGCCTTTCTCTCAGCCGCTTGATTGGAACCCGCCCTTTGCCAAATGGTTTGCAGACGGCAAAATCAACGCTTGTTACAACTGCGTGGATCGTCATTTGACAACCTCGCGGAAAAACAAGCCCGCGTTGATTTTCGAAGGCGAGCCGGGAGATGAGCGCGTCGTCACGTACCAAGAGTTGCATCGCCTGGTCTGCCGCTTCGCCACCGTGCTAAGGAATCTGGGTTATCAAACCGGCGACCGCGCCGTGATCTACATGCCCATGATTGTCGAGCTGCCTGTTGCTGTTTTGGCCTGCGCGCGCCTGGGCATCATCCACAGCGTTGTCTTCGGCGGCTTTTCCGCGGAAGCGCTGCGAGCCCGCATTACAGATCTCGATGCCACCGTTGTCATCACTGCGGATGGCGGCTGGCGGCGTGGCAAAGAAGTCCGTCTGAAAACGGCGGTAGATGAGGCCGTGCAAAACACGCCAAGCGTGAAAAACGTAGTCGTGTACAAACGCACCGGTTCCGCCACTCCCATGCAAGCCGGCCGCGATGTCTGGTGGCATGAGCAAGACCAGCAACTGGATTCGACGCCAGAAACCACCAAACAAGCCGAGAATTGCCCGGCCGTGCCTTTGGATTCCGAACATCCTCTTTTCGTCCTCTACACCTCCGGCACCACCGGGAAGCCTAAGGGCATCCAGCACACCACCGGCGGTTATCTGCTGCAAACGTTGATGACCATGAAGTGGGTGTTCGATATCAACGATAAAGATGTCTACTGGTGCACGGCGGACGTCGGTTGGATCACCGGCCACAGCTATGTGGTCTACGGCCCGCTGGCCGCCGGCGCAACTGTGCTCATTTACGAAGGCGCGCCGGATTATCCCGCTTTCGATCGCTTCTGGCAGATTGTCGCCAAGCGCAAAGTCTCCGTCTTTTACACTTCGCCCACTGCCATTCGCGCCTTAATCCGCCAGGGAAATCAATGGCCCGACGCGCATGATCTTTCCAGCCTGCGCGTACTCGGTTCTGTCGGCGAGCCCATCAACCCGGCTGCCTGGGATTGGTATTACACCGTCATCGGAAAAAGCCGCTGCCCCATCGTCGATACGTGGTGGCAAACGGAAACCGGCGCGATCATGATTTCGCCCGTGCCCGGCGCAGTGCCACTCAAACCCGGATCGGCGACGCTTCCGCTGCCTGGAATTCTGGCTGACATTGTGGATGCGCGCGGCGAGCCGGTCGGTGACAATCGCGAAGGCTATTTGATCATCCGTCACCCGTGGCCCAGCATGGTGCGCAATATTTGGGGCGATCCGGAACGCTTCAAAGAGCAGTATTGGTCTCGCGTGCCCGGCTCTTATTTCACTGGAGACGCGGCGCGCCGCGATGCGGACGGTTATTATTGGGTGCTTGGTCGCGTGGACGACGTCATGAATGTCAGCGGCCATCGCCTCAGCACCATGGAGATCGAATCGGCCCTGGTGCTGCATCCAGCGGTCGCCGAATCCGCTGTCGTGGGCAAGCCGCATGAGATTACGGGTCAAGCCGTGTGTGCGTTCGTCACCCTGAAAACAGGCGACTGGAGCCATGCGGAATTGGGTAAGGAATTGCGCAATTGGGTCGCCAAGGAAATCGGGCCGTTTGCGCGTCCTGAAGAAATCCGCTTTACCGACGCGCTCCCGAAGACCCGGAGCGGAAAGATCATGCGCCGCCTGCTGCGCGAGATCGTCTCCAGCAACGGCGTCACTGGAGACGTGACTACGCTGGAAGACCTTTCCGTGCTGACCAGCCTGTCCGCCCAGCATGACGACGACTAGCATAGTAGTTAGGAGTTAAATTGTCGAGACAGCTTTTTGGCACGGACGGGATTCGCGGCGTTGCCGGCGAACCTCCGTTAGATGCGCGCACCGCGCATGCGCTGGGCGTAGCGCTGGGAATCTGGGCGCGCGAAGTGCATGAGAAAGATGTGCCTGATGGTGGCGCTGAGGTGCTCATCGGCATGGATACGCGCGAAAGCGGGCCTTGGCTGGCCGCTCAGGTAGCAGGCGGTCTGGCACGGGCCGATGTTAAGGCTCGCTTTGCCGGCGTCATTACAACTCCGGGCGTGGCGTACTTGACCCGCACCGGCCCGTTCCTGGCCGGCGTCATGATTTCGGCTTCGCATAATCCCTACCATGACAATGGCCTGAAAGTGATCAGCCACTCCGGCTACAAACTGCCGGATAACGTCGAGCTTCACCTCGAAGGCTTAATTGACCACTGGTTGGCGTCCGGGCAGGAAGCCACACCCATGCCTCTTACGGTTGATTCCAGGCTGGATCATTTGTATACGGACTACTTGGCGGGTACCGCGGACAGCGTATTCCCCTTGCGGTTGGTAATCGATTGCGCCAACGGCGCGGCCACTCAGATAGCGCCCGCGCTGTTTACCCGCCTGGGCTGTTACGTGGATTGGATTGGGACTTCGCCCGATGGCCGCAACATCAATCTCAACTCGGGTTCGCTGCATCTCGAAAATCTGCAAAAGCGCGTTGTCGAAATCGGAGCCGACTTGGGTATCGCATTCGATGGCGACGCTGACCGGGCGCTGTTCGTCTCCTCATCCGGCAAGGTTGTGGACGGCGACGCGGTGCTCTTTCTGGCAGGTACTAGTCTCAAACGCGCCGGCAAGCTGCCAGGCGATTTAGTGGTATCCACGGTGATGTCGAACCTGGGGCTCGAAAAGGCGCTCGAAGCGCACGGCATCACCATGCTGCGCACGCCGGTCGGCGATAAATACGTCCTGGAAGAAATGTTGAAGCTCGGCGCGGCGCTTGGCGGAGAGCAATCGGGTCACGTGATCTTTCTCGAGCACGCCACAACTGGCGATGGCTTGTTGACGGCGTTGCGCGTGCTTGAAATCGTTTGTCACTCGGGCCTGACGCTCGATAGCTTGGTGGAGGAGATCAAAACCTACCCGCAAAAGCTGGTGAACGTGCGCGTGAAAAATAAGCGCCCATTGAGCGAACTGGCCAGCGTGCGCATCGAAATTGAGGCAGCCGAGCAGGAGTTCGCGGGCAGCGGACGCGTGGTGGTGCGTTTCTCCGGTACCGAGCCGCTGGCGCGCGTCATGATCGAAGCCAAAACCCACGCGGATGTGGAGAAGTGGACCGGCCGAATCGCCGATGCCATCCGCGCCGAACTCGGCTCAGCCAACTAGGTCAACTTCTTACGATCTTCGTCCGCCGCCCAGCACCCGCAGCAGGATATTCAGCGTCGCCACGAAGACGTTGAACACGCCTGCAAACAGCATCAGCGCGCCGGGAATCGGGCTATCCGCATCTGGCGACCGCAGCACGCCGCTGGTGGAAAAAACCAGCGTAAACACGCCCAACGCCCCAATGGCGACGCTAATCAGGATCCCGACAAAACCGATGTGCAGGAAGCTGTTCAACACCACCGCGCCGATGATCGAAAAGAACAGACCGGCCATCAAACCGCGCGGAGCGGAAAATTGGCGTCCGGACACCATGACGTACGCTGTCACGCCGATGAAGACGAAGGCCGTGATCATGAGCGCCACCAGGATCAGCGCCGGAGCCACGCTGTTGGCCACCCAAAGCAGCGGCGACATGGCAATGCCGGCGAGGAACCCGTCAGCCACCAACGCGCCCGTGCCCAAAACCGGGTTATGGCGCGCCGCTATGGCAACGCGCGGCACGATGTTCAGGATCAGGATGGCTACGATCCAACCCAGCCATCCGGAAAAGAAGCGCGCCAGCGTTTCCGACGTGGCTCCAATATAGCCGCCCGCCAACGCGCTAACTACGCTTAGGCCAAACAGCAGATAGGTCTGTTTGATGACCGCCGCTTGATTTGCGGAAAGATTGATGGTGCCGGTAAGTTTGTCTAATGCGGAAGGTTGTGGTGCGTAACCGTTCATGGTGAATGGCCTCTTAAGGATTCTGACGTTGCACTTCCACTTTCGTTTCGGTGCCTGGGTTTTGTGAAGTGTTCAGTGGTATATCGATCACTTGCCCTTGCTTTAAGTATGGCGCAATGGCGGCCGGATCGTGATAGGCCAGCTCACGGCCATCCTCTAGCGCGAGCAAAGTGTAGCTGCCGGGTGCTACGGCCGTTAAGGCGAACGTGCCATCGCTGTCCGATTGATCGCGCGGAATGTAGGCCCCGTGGCTGAAGTCCCGCGGAATCAGCAGCACCATCGCGCCGCCAAATGGTTGGCCGTCTTTCGTTGCCACCCCGGCTAGTTTGCTGAGACCTTTCGCTGCCGTGATGGAAATTTGAATGTTCGAGCCATCACGCACTTCCAACTCACCGCGCGCATAATCCGCCCCCTTCACGGCGACGGTTTTTATGTACAGTTCGCTATCCGCCAGCCGCAATTCGTAGCGGCCGGCGGCAGCGTCAAACTGAAATGATCCATCCGGCGCTACGGAACTCGTGGCTGCTTGTCCGTTGGCAATATTGTCAAGCACGACAGGAACTTGCGGTGAATGGCCCTCCGGCAGGCTCAGCGTTCCGGTAATGTTTGGTTTGGACGATTGACCTACGTTAACGGTGGTGTCACTCGTCAAATTGACTGCTATTTTCCTGGAGGTTCCTAACTGGCCTCCCTGGAAGCCATTGAACTGAATTTCGTAATTGCCTGGCGGCACGCCTAAAAGTTCTACCGTGTTGCCCGCAGTGAAGTAAGTGATACGTGACGCGGGGATCTCCATTCCGCCTGGGCCAAGTTGGAAAAGCTGCGGATTTTCCCCCGGCTTAGCGCCTTCAAATTCGATATGCAGCGCGGGTACGGCGTGCATGGTTAGGTGCATCGCCGCGGCGGCTCTGTCAGTTAAGGCCACGGGAGTTGCATCCGTAGGGCTGATCGAGTCCGAATAATAAGTCAGTGGATAGGCAACATCCAATTGGCTTTCGCTCCCGTCACGCGGCTGATATCGCGCAAACCAAGGCTTTCCTTGCACCGCAACGAAGTAAGTGCCGGGAATGAGGTCCCGCGGATGAAACTCGCCTGCTTCATTAGTAGGCGTCGAATTGAGCAACACCGTCATCGTCCTGCCGGATAAGATGGCGCGGCGAAACAAAAGTACCACAGCATCAGCAACCGGATCTCCTGCTTCATCCACCACAGTGCCGTCAATCGACGCGGCTCCGTTGAGCGCGAAAACGATGTGCCCGGAATCCAGATTGGGGCCAGTCACGACAAAAGTAGAGAATCGCTCATGTTCCTGAAAAAGCTGCTGATGGCCCCGAAATTCGGCGGCTAGCCAATACTTACCGGCAGCCAGCCCGGTAAACGAGAATTGGCCGTTGTTTCCGGTGAATAGGGAGGTTGCTTGGCGGGGGCCATCCGCCGGCGTGATCGAGACACGCGCATGACGCACCGGCGCGCCCGAAGTCTGTTGCACCACAGTACCCGCGATGCTGTAACTCTCTGCCGGAAGAAAGGCTGCGAACGTGAACAGCAGCAACAAGAGGCGCATCTATTTAGGCCCCCGTTGATTGACCTCGACTGTAACACTAGTTTGTTGCCCAGCTTGTAAGTCGACCTGCTGGCCATGATACTCGCGCAGCGCGTCCGGATTGGCATACTCTAAGTCATCTAAATTAGTAAACGCATAGATCTGGTATGTGCCGGGAGAAAGACCGGTAAGAATAAATCCCCTTCCATCGACAAACACAGTGAACTTAGCGCCGCCCTGCGCCTCCTCTGGAACCGCCACCGCAAATCCGCCCGCGCCCTGGCCGCCGGACGAAGCAATCGTTCCGCTCACCGTGGCGCAATTCTGATCGAGGTTGATAGTAATCGGTTCCGGTTGCGATCCAGGGGAGACGATAAGATCGTCACGCGTCAGGTCCGCGCTTCCGGACGAAGCCGAACCGATGCATCCGGAGCCCGTTGTATCCACCGCCAGCCGGTACCGGCCTGGGGGAATATTGCCGATGACAAGATGCCGCTCGGTATCTGCTGGTAATGACGGGCCGTCCGGCCGGGCGAAGAAATTTCCATGCACATTGCCCTGCTCGGGAATCAAACGAATCTGCGCCGCTGCGCCTGTCGAGTGATTCAAAATAACCGGTATGGCCGCGGGTGGCTGGACCAGTATTTGCAACCCGCTAACGTCTGCTCCGCTGACCGTGAAATCCTGGCGCGACAAGTTAGCAACAGTAATCGTCCAGGATCCGGAGGGAATGTGTTCCAAGGTGAACTGGCCCGTGCGTTGATCGGCCGCGCTTCCTTCGAAGCTGATCTGTTGCCCGTCCGCGTCGCTTAACGACAATCCGAGCGGAGCGCCTTGAGACAAGCCGGCAACGCTTCCGCTCACACGGAAACCACGTTCCGGTTGCAGCGATAGATCAACCGTGGCGTCTTGCCCGCCGGTGACCTGGATCATCTGCGCCGAAGCAAGATCGGACGCGCCGGGATAATAGCGGGGCGGGTACACGAGCGCGGGCCCATCCACGGCAGTCGCGGGTACTGGCTGAATGAGTGTGTGGAGAATGTAGCGTCCGGCCGGCAGGGAGTTCAACGCATAAAAGCCGTTTTCGTCGGTATTGGCCACTCCGCGCTGCATCCAAGTTCGCCTGCCTTGAATGATTTGCGAAGCCAGCAGTTGAATCTGCAAATGCTCAATAGGTTCGCCATCCGGATCGAGCGCGTGCCCGGTGATCTTCCCATTCGGCATAAGCCGCAACTGCACTTCACCATTGCCCGCCGGGATCTGGTTGGCGGACACAAACCCCGGCTTTTGCGCCGATAAAACGCCGTTGGGCGCAACATTCTCAATGGAAAAACGCCCATCTGGTCCGGTAAACGCACTGAACTGGCCGCCCTGGCCAACCCACTGCACCAGCGCGCGTTGAATCGGCTCGCTGGTGGCGCCATTCGTGACAATGCCCGTCACCGTGCGCTTGTCGGCTTGCTGGCTCAAAGCAAGCGCGGACGCCGCGAATAAAAGTAGCCAGAGCCGTCGCATGATACTACTGAGGGTATAAAATCGAAAGACGCTAATTCCAGCAGCGCTAGTCCCAGGAGGCAAAGCGATGACGAGACGAGAATGGCTTGCGATGATTGCGGCGACGCCGCTTCTCAAGGCAATACCCGGAACCGAAGCCCCGGTCGCCCCGGTTTCCATTGCCCAAGCCCAATCCTATGACGCAGATCTCACCGCGAAGCTGTCCACCATGTTCGATCAGCTCGGCGGCATTGAGAAGCTGGTTCGTAACAAGACGGTCACCATCAAGCTGAATCTAACCGGAGCCGCCACCAACCGGGCAACCGGCCGCACTCCCCAGTTCTCCCACTGGGCGCATCCCACGCTGGCCGGCGCTACCGCCTATCTGATCGGCCGCGCCGGCGCGAAGCGAATCCGTTTCGTCGAGAGCGCCGCGAACACCAATGAGCCGCTCGAGGAGTTCATTGCGAAAGCCGACTGGGACGTGAAAGCGCTCCAGAATACGGCCAAGTTGGTCGAATTCGAAAACACCGTCAATCTCGGCAAAGGCAAGAAATACTTCCGCCGTCCGGTGGGCGAAGGCGCGTACATGTTTCCCGCCTGGGACCTGAATCATTCCTACGCCGAAACCGACGTGTTCATCAGCATGGCCAAGTTGAAGAACCACGGCATCTGCGGCGTCACGCTGTCCATGAAGAATCTCTACGGCTGCACCCCGGCCTCCATCTACGGCAATGACGCCGGTGAGCAGGAGCCCAACGAAAACCCCCACAGCAACCGCGCCGGCGTTGGTCACATGGGCCAGCGCGCGCCCGCGAAAACCGCACTCGGCGAGCTGAACTTCGGAGCGAACCACGATCCGGGTTATCGCATGCCGCGGGTCGTTTCGGATCTCGTGGCCGCCATGCCGATCCACCTCGCCATCATCGATGGCATCGAATCCATAGCCGGAGCCGAGCTTCCCCGTGCCGGAGTAACCCGTCCGGTGAAGCCAGGCGTAATCCTGGCGGGCTTCAATCCAGTTTGCACCGACAGCGTCGCAACCGCGGTGATGGGCTACAACCCTCGCGCCTCGCGCGGCGAACCAGGCTTCCCGCGCTGCGACAACCAACTCATCCTGGCCGAACAGCGCAAGCTAGGCTCAACTGACCTGAAGCGAATCGATGTGCGCGGCGTGTCGATCGAAAAGGCCCTGTACCGCTACGACGCCTGATTGAGAAAAACATTCAAACACGAGTGGATTCTCGAACCGTTGGTCGAGCACCCAACCTTCTTCACCAAGAGCATGTTCGGTGGGCTGGCGGCGTACCTTTTCGAGCGTCAGATGCTGGTGCTCGTTGAGCCAACGAAATCTGGCCGCTGGAACTGGCACGGGGTTTTGGTCTGTACGGACCGCGAGCATCACGCTTCCATTCAAGCCGACTTCCCGGCATTGATGCCGCATGACTTTCTGCGAAAGTGGCTCTTCATCGATTCCGCCCACGAAGATTTCGAGTCCACTATGGAAGCAGTGGCGCAGCAGATAGCAAGCAATAACCGGCGCTTCGGCATCCTGCCCAACATTCGGAAGTCGAAAAGGTGAAGGCCCGATACAGTCCAAACTACTGAAACCGAGCGGGAAGCGTAAGCGACCCACTGCGGTTCAGATTCGGAAGATTTTCTGAATCTCTAGACCGACTGGTCTACTCATATCGAGTGTGGCGCTCCAAAGAGCGCCATTCGAAAAGGAGACCACCATGTACAACCAGGCCAACAAAGGCACTGCTCTCATCACCGGCGCTTCCACGGGAATCGGCGCCGTCTACGCCGACCGGCTCGCGAAGCGCGGTTACGACCTCATCCTCGTCGCGCGCAGCCAAGACAAACTTACCGGCGTTGCCAAGCAGGTCCAGTCCGCCACCGGCCGCAAGGTCGAGACCCTGCAAGCCGACCTCACCATCCCCGCTGACGTGAAGCGCGTTGCCTACCGCCTCGCCACCGACACCTCTATCACCGCGCTGGTGAACAATGCCGGCGTTGCCGCGGCAGGCAAGCTGCTTGAGTCCGATCCAGACTACCTCGACCAGATGATCCAGCTCAACGTGACGGCCTTGACGCGACTTGCGCACGCCGCCGCTCCTGGCTTCGTCGCCCGCGCAAACGGCCTCATCATCAACATCGGCTCGGTCGTGGCGCTCGCGCCCGAGCTGCTGAACGGCACCTACAGCGGCACAAAGGCCTACGTGCAGAACTTCAGCACCTCGCTGAAAAACGAGCTCGCCGGAAAGGGCGTGACGGTGCAGGTGGTCCTGCCCGGCGCGACGGCAACTCCGCTGTGGGACAAGGCCGGCGTGGACATCAACACCCTTCCCGCCGAGTGGGTCATGAGCACCGAGGACATGGTTGACGCCTCGCTCGCCGGCCTCGACCAGGGCGAGTTCGCCACTATCCCCTCGCTTCCCAACGCCGCCGACTTCGAGGCATACGAAAAGGCGCGCCTCGCGCTGGCGCCGAACCTCTCGCGCAAAGACCCGGCCGCTCGTTATGGCCTAGTAGCGGCGAAGTAAGTCAAGCCGGTACGATAAGGACGTTGGCCCCTGCGCACCTGCGCGGGGCCGCGCGTTTTTCCACCGGAAAGCGACCTGCACCATGCCATCCAAAGCGGAGGTTTCCTCGAAGGCCATACTCGACACCAAGGCGGCGTCACCGTCGACGCGTGATCACCTCATTAACGTGGGTCTCGAACTGATGCGCCGGCATGGCTACGGTGCCACCGGTCTGCAGGAAATCCTGCACGCGGCTGGTGTGCCGAAGGGCTCCTTCTATCACCACTTCGGCAGCAAGGAGGAATTCACCGCCGCAGTGCTCGATCGCTACGTCGCGCGCGAGGGGGGGCACTGCCTGGAGGTCCTCGGCAACACGCGGCAGGCGCCGCTCAAGCGGCTGCGGCGCTACTTCGAGGACCTGATCCGCGTTGCTGGGCAATCGGGGCCCATCCCAGGCTGCCTCATCGGCAGCCTCAGCCTGGAGGTCGCCGGCGTCAGTCCGCTGCTGCAAAGCTGCCTCAGCTCCAGCTTCACGGGCTGGCAGGCCGCCGTCGCCGCTGTGCTGAGCGAGGCGGTGGAGAAGGGCGGCCTGCCGAAGTCCACCAGGCCCGAGGCGCTCGCCGGCTTCGTGCTCAATAGCTGGGAGGGAGCCTTGCTCCGCTCTCAGGCCGACAAGCGCGACGCCCCCCTGAAGGACTTTCTGCACTACATCTTCGAAGAGTTGCTGGCGAAGTAAGTTAGAAGGAGCCCGAGGGTCAAGACAATGCAGGTCGAGCGGAAGCGAGCTTGCGGCTTAAAAGGATGCCAGCGATCAGGAAGTAAATACCACCGAATACGGCGTAACCCCCCAAATCCTTAATATGGATCTTGCCGCTTAGCCCGCCGAGCACAAAGGCCACACCTGCAGCCGCGGACTGGGCTCCACTCAGAATCATGGCCCATTGTCCTCCGAACTGCTTTCTGCGAGAAACACCCACCGCGAGTTGCAGGAGCCCAGCCACCAGCGCCCAGGCGCCGAAGACCGCTACAGCGTACATGGGATGAGAGAAGGCTGTGATGCCAATTCCGATTGCCGTTATGGTTCCCAGGGCCGCATTCAGATATTGTGTCGTTCCGGAGTTTGCGGCAGATCTCAGTTCAGAAAGCGTGCAAGCGACGTCCCAAAGGGGATACAAGATCAGAAGGATTGCAGCAAGCGCAGGGTTGTTGGCGGCGGTGACCAAGACGATCCCCGCCCAGATCAACTGCACGACAGTACGAATGAAATACAGGTTGCGCAAGAATCCTGCAGCCTGCAAATTGTGTGAAAAGGTTTCGGGCATAATACACTCCTATCTTCTAGTTGGTAGGTAACAATGGTGAGAAAAGAGCCGAATTCGCAAAGGCTCTTCCCCTAACGTTTGACTACGGAGATCCGCTGCAATGCTGCGGAGGTAACGGTTTGGAAGACGTCGGACGTTCCGTAGGCGCGCGCGGAAAGCATGGCTCCATGAACCAGTGCCATCAGCATTTGCGCTTCGTCTTCAGAAGAATGCTGCAGTTTGATGACTCTTTTCGCCACTCCGTCATCCAGAGTCCGTTGTATCCACTGGCCGAGGCTGTCGAAATACCGGTGAACCTCGGCCTGGACCTTCTTGGGAAGACTAGGCAATTCGGCGGCAAGAAGAGCGGCGACGCAAAAGGGCTCTGTTTTATCGCGAATGCATCCCTCCCAGTACTGTACATACGCTCGCAAGCGTGCGAGGGGACTGACAATCTGCTGGTCAAGAGCTTCAGTTGCAGCAATAAGGCGTTCTCGATGAGCCTTCAGCACAGCCACTACCAAGTCGGCTTTCGTCGGAAAGTGGTAATGAATACTGGCCTTCCTGATCTTGACAATCTCTGAGATGTCAGCGTAGCTGAACGCCGAGTATCCGAGATTCACCATCAGGGTGTGCGCGCTCTTGAGAATCCGATCTGTGATCTCTCCTTCCATACTAAACTAGACTACCAACTAGTAGATCAGGATGCAAAATTTTATGTGAGACGCCCTCGCGCGTGCAATCAGGAGTCAAACGGACATAGAGTCGCCGCTACGGAAACTGAGGCTCATGCAAGTGCTCCGGAACAGGTGCCCACATCGGATCGAGCACAAAGTCGATTCCCTCATGTCTGGCTTCGCGGCCGGAATGATGCTGAGGTTTCCTCCTCTGCAAGCGTTATCGGCAATGTATAACTCATTCCCGCTTCTTGCCAATCATCAGGGATAGCAAATATTCATTTGCCACCGGGCTTCCACTGATCTTCTTCCAGTTTTGAAATGTGGTGTGCGCGTCATTGAGCTTTGCAGCCACTTCAGATTGAGTCCAGTTCTTCTGGTTGTTGTAGTCGGCCTGATGGCGGGCCTCTTGCAAACCGATAAACGATTCGGCGATAGCCCGCAATTCTGGAGGCACGGGAAGTTGCGGAATGCTCCACCCCGTCCATGAACCTATGGAGATTCTTCGGGACACGTCTTTCATCTGGTCATGCTTGAACGTTCGCTCCAATCCAAGCCGCGCGGCCGTTGAACCTGTCCAGCGCTGAGCAGCTTCTTGAACGAGAAGTTGAAATAGCGCGTAGTAGGCAGTCGATATCGAACGGCGAAGCCATGCCTGCTCCGAATCCGCGGTTGTTGGTGTTGCGAGGTGCTCCGCTAGCGTTAGGAGCTCGTCAGCGATTCCCATTCCGGATCTTTCAACTTCTCCTGCTCACTCTTGCTGCGAAAATTAAAGTAAGGTGTGTAATCGGAGTCTCGAAGACGTAGATTATCGAATAACTTTTCGGTGACGCGGCCCGTAACGTCTGAAAGAGTCTCTGGCCGGCTTGCATTGTCTGAGAGGAGGACGCGAAAGAAGATCGCGGGGTCGCTGTTCCAATCGTGACTGATCGAATATCGAATCCCGATGACGTCGCCGGGAAAATTCCGAGCGGTGTCACTAACCTGCTGCTCCAGATTCTCCAATTGTGCAATCATGCTAACCTCTTTCTCAGTTTAGAACGAGGGACCGCACGAGCCTTTCGGCTCTCATGACTTCAACAAGGAGAGGGATCATGAAGTATCTTCTCACCTCGGCCGGCATCAAAAACACCAGTATCCACAACGCACTGGTCGACCTGCTGGGCAAACCGATCGCCGAGTCCAACGCCCTCTGTATCCCCACGGCAGGGTACGGGCACCCCCAGGTCACTCCTGGCCATGCATACCGGTTCATCAGCGGACGAGAACCCAACTGCCCCATGTGCGAGCTGGGTTGGAAATCCCTGGGAGTGCTGGAGCTCACCGCGCTGCCCAGCATCGATCAAGAACGCTGGGTGACCTGGGTCCGGGAGACAGACGTCCTGCTGGTGAATGGCGGCGACACCCTGTACCTGTGCCATTGGATGCGGCAGTCCGGCCTGGCGGATCTCTTGCCGTCGCTGCGCGACACCGTTTGGGTAGGACTGAGCGCTGGGAGCTTGGTGATGACCCCCCGCATCGGGGCGGACTTCGTCAACTGGCAACCGCCCACCGGCAGCGACCGCACGCTGGGAGTCGTCGACTTCTCGATCTTCCCGCACCTGGACCATGAGAAGCTGCCGGAAAACACCATGGCCGACGCGGAACGCTGGGTGGCCGCCCTCGGAGGTCCGGCGTACGCGATTGACGATCAGACCGCCATCAAAGTGGTCGACGGAACCGTCGAAGTCATCTCCGAAGGCCATTGGAAACTGTTTACGCCCTAATGGTGGGCGCGGAAACTCACGATCAACGGCGTAGCGTAGAGCAACCGATTCTCAGTGGCCGTGCTCGTCGAATTCCCCGGCGAACTGTGGCAAGGCGCCCTCATCACCGTCAAAGCGAGGAAGACCACGTGTCATAAGCTTCCAATCGGCAAATATCGCTAAGGTAGAAATGGCATGCATTTCTGAAACTAACTGAGACGAAGCCCGCTTTCTCTACGGCGCTGCCAGCGCGGCATCGACCGCGGCCAAGGTTTCAGGATGGATTTTCCCATCAGCCTCTAAATCGTGCGATTCCTGGAACGCCTTTACCGCCGCTGCAGTCAGCGGGCCATAGGATCCGTCAGGTACCAGAGCAGGATCGGCCCCGAGTTTGTTGAGCGATACCTGCAGCCACGTGGTGCTGTGCAGTACCGGGTTTTGGCTGCCAAGCGTGGTTTTCCAACGGGCCAGCCAAACCTTTCGCCCGTCCAACCCGTTATACCCACCGTTAAGATGCTTGGTCACGCCACTGACGTCGTCGGCTTCGGCGAACGGCAAGCAGCCGCACAGGATAAAATCCGCCACGCCGCACTCCAGCGCACTCCTGGGATCGCTGACCAGATCCGGGCGGTTGACCAAATCAAGGCCGACCTTCGCCCCAAGTGCCGCATAATTGCCGCGGCCGGTGACCTGGCTGAGTCCACGCCCGATGAAGGTCGAGCCGTCATGCGTCCCGGGCCGATTTCCATTGCGTCCCCCATAAACGTTGTCAATGAGCTTGATGGGAAAATCCGGATCGCCCGCAAACGATCCGACTTTGGCATAGCAGTCCGCCTCATCCCGAAAGCGCGACGGCCATACCTCACACGCGCGCTTTGCCGTGTAACGGATGTTCTCCGTCATTTCGGTCCCGGCCCCGCATTCGTAGCTGAATTGCGCCATCCCATGCGCGATGACCAAGTCGCTGTTCAGCCCATATTTAGGAAACACGGCCGCTGCCGTGGCCACAATGCCTTCCACCAGCCCGGGGACGTTGTTATCGCCCTGCGGCCACATCGCGTGCATGATCTCAAGTGTCAGCATAAGGAACCTCTAGGGTCGGGCATATTCCAAAATTTCCTCCCCCATCAGTAAGCAACTGGTGGCCGGGGAGTTGTAGTAAATCAATCGCATTCGATATCTTCCCTTGTAAATGTATCCCCAGACCTCAAGGACGTCGAATTTTTGTTTTGGGTCTTCGGGATTGCGCAACGAAGGCAACTGCTTCACTGTCTTATCAATGCTCATTCGGGCGTCCGGCCCGGCATGAAAGACGAGCAGTCGTTTTGCCTGTTCTCTCGCCCCTGCCGAGCAAACCGGTTCTGCCGCGCGGCAAACCGAATAAGTGCCGAGGAAGGCCATAAAAACACAGAGGCCAATAATGAATTTCATATTTCCTCCGTATCAATTGGATCACGGATACCGCCGCATTCTTGCAGCGACTGCAAGATAGGTTTGCCGGAACAGACAGGAATCCACTCGCCTGGTTAGTCGCGGTTGCTTCGTTGAGACGCTATTGACCCAAGTCCAAAGCAAGAGACTATCTTCCTGCTTCAGTTCCAATCGCCAGTTCCAATCGTGAGTTCTTGACAGAGCCGCCGTACCGTCCTAACGGGCTTAATCCCTTGCGCCGCAGCGCGGTGTCGAATCCGATCAATGCATATACCTCCGACAAAGTGACCGCAATCGCCATGCCCGTCACACCGAACTTCGGCGCCAGCGCCAGGCCTCCCGCAACGTTCACCAGTCCCGCGGTAAAAACCACAAAGTTGAACTCGCGGTCCAACCCCAGCGGCAGCATCCATTGAAAGCAGAGGATCCCCGCGCACGTGATCAGCGGAACGATCAATCCGAATATTCGCAGCGCCGGGACAGCCGGCAAGTACGCGGCTCCCAGCACCAGACGCACAATCAGCGGCGCCCCCGCCGCCAGCACCACGCCGAACACCGCACTCAAACCACCAATCAGCAGGAGACTGCGCCGAACCGTTCTGGCGCCCGCTTCCACGTCCTCCGTCACGCGATTCGATTGATGCGGAAACAACGCCTGGCTAACCGGCCATAGCGACTGCGAGGCGACCGTCCGGATCTTATCCACTCCACCAAAAAGGCCTACCGCCTGCAGCGTTCCCAGGAATCCGAGCATCAGGCTGTTCGTGGCGCTCATCAGCAGTTGCGACGCTTTGAACAGGAAAATCGGCCACCCAAAACGCAGCGCATCCCAAACCATTTGGCGTGTCGGCCAGCGGAATCCAATTTCCCGGTGCGCCATAAAGAAGCTGATCGCATGCGCCACCGTGCAGCCTACCGCTTGTGCCGCCATCACCTTCCAGCCATCCTCTGGCGAATGCACAAATACGAAGATGCTGAGGGTTGCGATCACTTTGCCCGCGACATCAAGGCCGCCCGACCACGCCATCCGTTGCAGGCCCTGAAAATACCACAACATATTGATTCCCTGGGCCACGCCCCAAACCGTACTCGCCCAAAACAGGGCTGGTGAAGGCGCAATGTGAAGCGTGAAAGGCCGGATGACGAACGCAGCCAGAAGCGCCGCGCCGGCCAGCATGACTTTTGCCCCCAATATCCCCGCTACGGTCGACTGTAAACGAGCCGGATCCTTCGAAAATCGCGCCACTTCGCGAGTACCGGAAAAGTCGAACCCATATTCAACCGCAACCGAAATAATCACGCCGATCGTCTGCGCAAACACCACCGCTCCCAGGCCTGCCGGATGTAGCACGCGGCTCAGGTAAGGGAACGTGATCAGCGGCAGGAGATAATTGCACCCCTG
>DASXGT010000114.1:0-17577 GCA_036488895.1 Bryobacteraceae bacterium
GGCGTAGACATCGAATACCGGCTGCACGTTGCGGTGGTTCACATTCACCGGCTGCACGCCGTGCGAGATGGTCGCCATATTGCTTAGCAACTGGGTCGATCCATCTTTGGTCGGGATCGGCGTATTCCCAACGGCGTTGAGTGACGCGAGCTTGTATTGAGGCGTTTGCGCCGCCACCATATAGGTCATGCCCATCTTGGGATCGAGCCACCAGTTTGGCTGCACTTGGGCGCTTGAACTTAACGACACGTTTACGCTATTGGAGACATCCTGCTGGGTCAAGCCGAATTCCATGGAGCGAGTCCGGTCAATATCGAGATGCAGGCTCGGGCCATCCAGCACTTGTTGTACGTGGACGTCCACGGCTCCGGGAATGCCGCTGATCCGCTCTTGCATTTGGCGCGCGATGTCGAAGTTGGCGCGGCCCCCGTAACCGGCGACCTGCACATCAATCGGAGCAGGCAAACCGAAATCGAGAATCTGAGTAACAATGTCCGCGGGTTGGAAGTAAAACACCAAGCCGGGAAATTGTTTCGGCAACTTTTCCCGCAACGTTTTCACGTAGCCCTCGGTAGGACGATGATCTTTCTTCAGCGCAACCTGGATTTCCCCGTCGAAAGATCCAATGGTGGCGCCGTCTCCGAACGCCAGGTTAAAGGTCTCGGGCGGACGGCCAATGTTATCCAGCACTAGGTCCAAATCGTGCTCCGGGATCACTTTCCGGATCTCTTGCTCCACTTGTGTAAACACAAACCTGGTTTGTTCAAGGCGTGTTCCGGGAATGGCGCGCACGTGTAGCCGGAATTGGCCCGCGTCGACGCTGGGGAAAAAGTCGCGGCCCAAGAAAGGCAGCAACAGAAAAGGGGTCGCCATGATGGCTCCGGAAAGCAAGAACGCTTGCCTGGGAGCTAACAGGTAACGGCGCAGCCAGCCGGTGTAGCGAGCTTGCAGTTTTTCATATCCGGCGTTGAAACGGGTGTGAATGCGGGAAAACCAGTTTTCCGAGACTTCATGCCCGGCGTGTTCGTTCGCCAGCAGCATCTTCACCAGCACCGGCACCAAGGTCCGCGACAGAATATACGACGCCAACATGGCGAAGACGACGGCCATGGCCATTGGTGTAAACAGGTATTTCGCCGGCCCCGTCAGGAACACGACCGAAACAAACACGATACAGATAGTGAGCGTGGAGACGAAAGTGGGACCCGCGATTTCCGAGGCGCCTTCCAGAATGGCGTCACGCAGCGACTTGCCGTTCATGTGCCTGTGAATGTTTTCGATAGTTACGGTCGCATCATCCACCAGGATTCCGATAGCCAACGCCAGGCCGCCTAACGTCATCACATTGAGGGTGTTCCCCAATGCGCTGAGCGTGATGATGGAGCACAGAATGGAAAGCGGAATCGAAATTGCGATGATTAGCGTGCTGCGCCAACTTCCGAGGAACAACAAAATCATCGCGGCTGTTAAACACGCGGCAATGATGCCTTCCCGAATCACGCCCTGCACGGAAGCCCTCACGAAAATCGACTGGTCAAACAATTCCGTGATTTTCAGTCCTGGAGGCGCCGCCGCACGGCTGGCAGGCAGAATCTCATTCTTGATCTGGTCCACGATGTCGAGTGTGGAAACACTGCCGGTCTTCATGATGGAAAGCAGCACCGCCGGTTGACCGTCACGCCGCACGCCAGCCTGCTGCACCGCGTAGCCGTCATGGACGTGCGCCACATCGCGGATATACACCACGCTTCCATTGGCCGCCTTGATGGGCGCGCGGTTCAAGTCGTCAGCCGCCAACGGACTGCTGTTAGTTGTGATGGCATAATCGCGATTCCCGACCTTCACCGTTCCGGTGGGAAGAGTAACGTTTTGCGCATTGATGGCGTTGCTGACATCAATCGGAGTTAAGCCTTTCGAAAGCAGCGCGTTCGGATCAAGATCCACCATGACCTGCCGGACTTTGCCGCCGTAAGGCGCGGGCAGCAGCGTGCCGGGCACTGTGGATAGCTGCTGGCGAACACGGAACAGACCGTAATCGTAGAGTTCCGCCTCGGAAAGAGTATTACTGCTCAACGCAAGCTGAATAATTGGGACGGTATCCGCGCCAAAGCGCAAAATCCAGGGCGGATTAATCCCTGGCGGCATGCGGAACCGGATGCCTTGCACGGCCGAAGTGACCTGCGCCAACGCCGCATCAATGCGAACTTGCGGATGGAAATAAATCTTGATGACGGAGACGCCGCTGAGGGTTTGCGATTCGATGCTTTTGACGTCATTCACAACCGCCATCACGAACTCGCTAAAAGTTGTGATGCGCTTCTCCATTTCCGTGGTCGGAAGGCCGTCGTAAGTCCAGATGACACTGACAACCGGGATGTCGATCCTGGGAAAAATATCAGTTGGAGTGGTGGCGACTGCGCCAGCGCCCAAAAGAAGGATTAGGACCGCCAGGACAATAAACGTGTAAGGCCGATCAAGTGCAAGTCTGACTACCCACATAGAAACTGTTTGGGATCTCCTGTTTTATGCACCGCGCGGCGAAGGGTGTTCGCCGAGGTATGACATGTTGATACATATCGAAATGCATAAGTTGCAGGAAACTCAAACGCATGGGCACCGGCCTGCGGTCCCGCGGACCGCCCTACCGGAGTTTTAGATTCGCCGCTCTACGCCTTGGGGGTGGGGTCGCAAGTGTGTTCTTTTTCGGCCGTAGTTCCGCAATTGTTTGGCTCATACCCTCTAACGGTTCGCGGAGCTCCCTGAGACAGCACTCAAGTTGCTTGAGCCTCGCTTCCAATTCAATTATGTTGAGAAATATGGTTTGACAACGCACTGGGGGTATATTTGCCCTTTCCGAAGCTTCTACATTAATTAACGACGAGGGCCTCGGAAACGTTTACAGCATCTCTAAGGTGGCACCTGCGTATCGAGAAGCTTCTTACGCTTCATGTCATCCCAACGACGCACCAGTATACGCCACTGGTCTAGCGTAAGCACGCTGCGCAATTGAATACTCATATCCAGGAAGACACGGGTGGAGTTTGCCCGTGCCTCGGACACCTTTTCGATGACCGGCTTGGCTATTTCACTAGTAATTGTGGGGTCGTTCAGCAGGTCTTCCAAATCGCCCTCCGCCTTCTGTACGGCGTTGCGGGCATCCAAGAGTCGCGCGCGGTGAGACCGGACAATCTGGTGTATTTTTTGCCTTTGCGCAGGACTGATGTTTAAATCCCGATCCTCGACTACCGTGCTGTTCCACCAAGGAAAGTTCGCCCGGTTTTGCGCGAAGCTCGAAACCGGCGCAGTGACGAAGAAAAGTAATAGGGCGGCGAATTTCATCAATTGAATAGTGCCTGTAGCGGCGCGGTGGGCTCTGCTTCCGGATCTTGTGCCATCTGACTTACATCCCGCGCCAGTTGAACATCGGATACGTGATCGGCAGTTATCAGTTCGCGGTGCTTTTGTTCATAAAGCAAAACGCCGCCGCTGAGCACAAACAAAGCAATTGCCGTAGAAGCCCAGCGCTTCATAGCACTGCCGGAAAACCAAGGCTCGGGCCGCTCCAGCTTCGCATAAATCCCGCGGCGTTGCGCCATCAGGAAATCGTGGCTTACGGCCTCTTCCGCGAGCGAGTCTAGTTCCACGCTCCGCCGGTGAGCCTGCATCTCCAACAGCCGTTTCTGACAGTCCTGACAATGGTCAATATGGATACCTTCCGGTCCAACACCGTAGAGATGTTCAATGAGTTGTGCGTCGCTCCAATGCCCCGGAGCTTTATACTCAACGCCCATCATTCCTCCGCGCTTGGTCTAAAGTTGGCGATTGGTAGAGGTCTTGCAGCTCTTTTCTCATTCTAGTAATTGCACGAAACAGATGCGATTTCACAGTACCTATATCTTTATTTAATAAAGTAGCTATATCCTCAAGCGGCATTGTTTCGTAGTGCCGCAACGAAAATACAGCACGCTGCTGGCTCGACAACTTGCCCAACGCTAGTTCCAATCTTTGTCCAATTTGTTTCGAAAATAACAATCGCTCGGCATCCGGCTCACCACCGGTTGTCCTCTCAAGAATGATTGCTTCATCCTCAGCAAGGGGGCGCTTTCGCCACATTTTCCATGACTTCGACCGCAACCGGTCTAAGCACGTATTTACCGCGATGCGGGTGAGCCAGGCACGAGGTTCGTGCAGGTGACCGTTCAGTTCACCATTTCCTTTATTTAGTGCCCGATACGCCTTGAGAAACACGTCCTGAGTAGCGGAATCCGCTTCGTCGGGGTCCTGCAATAGACGGCGGCATAATAAAAAAATGCGCTGCTGCTCAGCTGCCATCCAACAGCCAAAGTCGCTAATGCTGGCAGGACCAGGATGGACATCACTTGCCAGCCGATCCGCCATGGTGCCATCATAGCTGTCCAAACTGTACTGACGAGCCGCAAACCCGAAGGTTTACAAGCATGGAGGAATTTTAGAAAACGGAAGTTGGCTAGTACGTGCGCCTATTGCCAAAGAAGGACTTCACCAGCCGCACCGCTTCGGCGAAAGCCACGTAGAGGTTTAGCAGCCCTAAACCACCTAACGCGCCGCGGAAATACGGGCTCATCCAAACGGCTGCAAAACGCGCCGAATGAACCGGAACCCAGCTTAAATCCCAATTGCTCAGCCACGGAAAAACCAGCAAAAACAAGCCTAATTCGAACGCAAAAATCACCAGGCAGATTCCAAGCGTCCGGCGATGCCAGCGAATGAAACGGTTCGGCTTTACCGGCGCGGGCGTTTGCGAGTCATTCAGGCTGCTTTGATTCAAACCGGCACGACCTTTTCGGCATCCGCTGTTTCGTAGCCGGTCCAGAAGGCCGTCTGGGTGGCTGCGCGAACGGGCTCAAAGCTGAATCGATGCAGCAATGTCGGCCCGTGCTTCCGCAATGCGCGGCGGTGGTCCGGGGTGGAATAGCCTTTATTCGAAGCCAAGTTGTATTGCGGAAATACTTCATGCCAGCGGGCTAGGCATGCATCCCTATGGACCTTTGCCACCAGGGACGCCGCCGCAATGGCGCGGCAGCGCTCGTCTCCGCCGATAAGGGGAAGCTGTTCAATCGGCAGGTCAATCAATACTGCATCCACCAGAAGATAATCGGGCCGCGTGGCAAGCGCTTCAACGGCGCGCCGCATGGCCAAACGGGAGGCTTGTAAAATGTTGATCCTGTCTATCTCAAAAACGTCCGCGCCGCCCACCGCCCAGGCCACGCAGCGACGCTTAATTTCGGCCGCAAGTTCCTCGCGCCGCTCTACTTCTACTAATTTGCTGTCCTGCAGTCCGCGAATGGGCCGTGCTGGATCTAAAACAACCGCCGCTGCAAACACCGGGCCGAACAGACAGCCCCGGCCCACTTCGTCTACTCCCGCAATGCAACTAAAGCCGCGCTCGCGAGCCAGACGTTCGAAACTGCTAAGACAACGGGCGACCTTCATTCACAACCAGGAACCAGCCTTTAAACGCGTTCTTTCAAGCGGGCAGCCTTGCCGCGGAGCCCGCGCAGATAATACAGCTTGGCGCGGCGAACCGCTCCGGTGCGCACTAAATCAATATGATCAATGACCGGCGCGTGCAGCGGGAAAATACGCTCCACGCCATGCCCGAAGCTCATCTTGCGCACCGTGATGTTTTCACCCATCCCGGTGTTCTTGCGCGCCAGCACAGTGCCTTCAAATGCCTGCAAACGCTCTTTGTCGCCTTCACGAATGCGTACGTGTACGCGAATGGTGTCGCCCGGACGGAACTCCGGATGCGGGGTAGTGCGGGTATGCTTACTGATGAATTTTGAGACAAGTGCCGATTGCATGGTTTAGTTCTGCCTTCTAAATATTTCCGCGCCTTCGCGCGGCGCGCCGCCCGTTAAATCGGGTCGAAGCCGCTCTGTTTTCTCGCGCGACGCAGCCCGGCGCCACCGCTCGATTTCCTGATGATTCCCACCCAGCAGCACGTCGGGCACTTTCCAGCCGCGAAACTCCGCCGGTCTGGTGTACTGCGGGCAATCCAAAAAACCCTCATTGCCTTCGCCAAAACTTTCGTTTCGCGAGGACTGCTCATTTCCTAACACTCCAGGCAGTAATCGCGCCACCGCATCCACCACTACCGCCGCCGCCAATTCGCCGCCGCTTAACACCACATCGCCAACCGAAATTTCATAATCGGCCAGATGCTCAGCCACGCGTTCATCCACGCCTTCGTAGCGTCCACAAATCAGCAGCAACTCGTCCAGCTTTGCGAATCCACGCGCCACCGGTTGATGAAACGGTCTCCCTTGCGCTGAAAGCAGGACCACTTTCTGCTTCTCTGTCTTGACCGGAAAAACAGCTTCCACGGCTTCGAACAGAGGTTCCGGTTTGAGCAACATGCCCTCGCCGCCGCCAAATGGACGATCGTCTACGGTTCTGTGACGATCATAAGTCCAGTTTCGCAGATCGTGGATATGGATTTCCAACAATCCGTTCACTTTAGCCCGCGAAACCACCCCGTGCTCGAAAGGTCCGGCAAAAAACTCCGGAAAAATCGTCACGATGTGAAAACGCATTATCTATAAATCCAGCAAACCGTCGGGCAAATCCACCCGAATCACACGCCCGGGCAAATCCACTTCACACAATTGTTCTACAAAAGGAATGAGCGCTTCACGCCCATCCACAGTCATTTCCATTAGCGTCGGACCACCATAGCCTTGGAACCCGGCGACCACGCCTAATTCTTTGCCAGATACCTTATCCACCACACGACAGCCAATCAGATCTGATTGGAAAAACCCACCCTCGGGCAGCTTCCCGCGCTCTTCCGGCGGCACCCAAAGATCGGCGCCGCGAAATACATTGGCTGCGTCCATGGTGTCCACACCCACGAACTTCAACACCCAGTCGCCTTTGTGTTCCCAGGCTTCTTCAATTTCCACGGCTATGTCTGTTCCGTTGGCCAAGCGCACACGCGCCCGCTTCAGGTTTTCCAAACGCCCTGGAATGTCGGTTTGCGACCGGGCAATCAACTCGCCGCGAATGCCGCGCGCCCGAAAAAGCTCGGCAATGACGACCCGTTCCCGATCCACTTGATTCTATTCGAGAATTTCCAGCGAGAATCGGCGATTCAGCTTCGTGCCCACCGCGCCCAGCAACGTCCGGATGGACCGCGCCGTACGCCCCTGCTTCCCGATGACTTTCCCCAGATCGTCCTTCTCCACGCGCAGTTCGAAAACTGTAGCGTGTTCACCGGCAATCTCGTTCACCGCCACCCCTGCGGGTGCGTCAACTAGAGCTTTGGCGATTTCTTCCACCAATGCTTTCACGCCGTTGCTGTCGCTCATGTCAGAAGAACTATGCTACAACCTCAGCCGGAGCCTGGGCGGGATTCGCCTTCATCAGGCGGGTCACCGTATCGGAAGGCTGCGCGCCATTCTTGATCCAGTGGCTGATGCGCTCATGATCCAGATGCACCTCAGCCGGCTTTGCGATGGGATTATAATGACCGACCACTTCAACCGAACGGCTGTTGCGAGCACGGACCTTGTCAATAACGACCACACGATAAGTGGGTCTTTTCTTGGCGCCAAACCGCGCCAGGCGTATTGCTAACATGTAACCTTTTCTTTTCCTATTGTTACAAACTTTATTTTCGCTTGCAGAATAAAACTTTGCGGCACGCGAAAACGGGACTAAAAACCGGGCATTCCGGGCAGCTTCATCTTGGCAAATCGCTTGCCAAGAAGACCTGCCTGGCCGGTAAAACTCTTCATCATTTTACGCGCCTGCGCGTATTGTTTCAGAAGATTGTTGACATCCTGCACGCTGGTGCCGCTCCCTTTGGCAATGCGCCGCCGCCGCGAACCATTCACCAGCATGTGATTCCGGCGCTCTTTGGGAGTCATGGAATCGATAATGGCCACAATGCGGCCAACTTCTTTTTCGTCTACCTTGGCGTTTTTAAGCTCTTTCAGCGGGCCGATCTGCGGCATCATGTCAAGCAATCCGCCCAGCGATCCGAGCTTGCGGATTTGCTTAATTTGATCGCGAAAATCTTCGAGCGAAAAATCATCGCCCATCAGCTTTTCCTGCATCTTTTCTGCAGTTTCCAGGCTGATGCTCTCTTGCACCTTGTCGATCAGGGAGAGAACATCACCCATGCCGAGAATCCGCGAAGCGATGCGATCGGGGTAGAACGATTCAAACGCGTCGGTCTTTTCACCGACGCCCACAAATTTCAGCGGCTGTCCCGTGATTGAGCGGATGGAAAGCGCCGCACCGCCGCGCGCATCGCCATCCATTTTGGTAAGAATGACGCCCGTGATCCCCAGGCGCTTATGAAACTCGTCCGCCGACTTCACCGCGTCCTGCCCGGTCATGGCATCGGCCACGAATAGAATTTCGGTCGGGTTTAGCGCTTCTTTCAGCTCATGCAGTTCCTGCATCAACTGTTCATCGATGTGCTGGCGGCCGGCCGTATCGACCAAGACAATGTCGCGCCCGGTCTGCATTGCTTCCCGGCGCGCGCCTTTCGCCAGCTCAAGCGGTTTGGTTTCTTCCGAAGCGCCTTCGTAAATGGGTGCGCCTATGCTTTTAGCCAGAATGCTAAGTTGATGCCGCGCCGCTGGGCGGTAAACGTCCACCGATACCAATTGCGGCTTGCTACCTTCTTTGGTCAGGTAGCGCGCCAGTTTAGCGGCGCTGGTCGTCTTGCCAGAGCCTTGCAGACCGACTACCAGCACAACTGTGGGCGGCTCATTTGCGAAACGAAGCCGGGATTGGTGCGTCCCGAGCATTTTCGTCAGCTCGTCGCGGACGATCTTCACCACCTGCTGGCTTGGCGAGAGCGCGTTTAACACTTCCTCGCCCATCGCTTTGACTTTTACTTCTTCAATGAATTGTTTGACAACCTTGAAGTGGACATCGGCCTCAAGCAACGCCACGCGGATTTCGCGCAGCGCCTCTTCCATATTGGCGGCCGTTAATTTACCTTCGCCGCGCAGGTTCTTAAAAACACGCTGCAGCTTATCGGAAAGGTTATCGAACATGATGGGGTGTCAAAGGCAGGCGAAAACGCTCAAGCGCGCTACGCCATCTGTTAGTGTACCAAGGTTGGGTTCAGTAAGCCTGTAAATCTGATAATATGATTTTATGCGAAAGATAACCATCAGCGTTACGGACGCTGCACGGAATTTTTCCGATTGTGTCAGCCGCGCTCGTTATCAGAACGTCACCTTCGTATTGCTCAAAAACGGATCGCCGGTTGCCCGTTTGGAGCCGGACAACGAAAAAACTTGTACGGGACGCAACCTCGCTGAAGCGCTGGCCCAAATCGAACTGTCTGATGAGGAAGCCGCGATTTGGCGCCGTGACCTGCAAACTGGCCGCAAGAGCCTCAAGGCTCCCATTGATAAGTGGCGATAATTCTAGATGCCGATGTCATCATAAACGGTGAAAAAGGCGTTTTTGATCTGCAAGCTTGGGTAGCTTCCCGTGCTGACGATCAATTTGAGATCGCCGCCATTACTGTAGCGGAACTTTGGCATGGTGTAGAACGTGCTTCGGGCGAGCGCAAGGCCAAGCGACAACAATATTTACAGGCTATTTTGGCCGTCTTACCCGTTATTCCCTATACCGAACAGACAGCTTACGAACATGCGCGGATCTGGGCAAAACTGGAATCATCGGGTGAAATGATCGGATTCTACGATGTGATCGTGGCGGCGACGGCTCTGGAACGAGGTAGCTCTCTGGCTACTTTCAACAAGCGACATTTTATCCGGATAGCGGGATTGAACATCATCGAACCCAGCTAACTTGGCTTCCAATCACGGGCAGCTTAGAGGTCTTCGCTGCCATCCATACGATGCCATGCTCGTTGGAGTTCTCTCGGCGCTCCTGGCCGCGTGTGACTGGAGCGTTTGCCTACCTGAACCCCATACATTTTGTAACTTTCCTTTCATAGTCCTGTGACACTTGCATGCCTATCTTTATAGCGATGGTTTCAGGAGAACCCACCGCAAGTGAAAGTTAAATCCTTACTACTCAGTTCCGTTATTCTCGCTGCCGTTTCCGCCAACGCAACCCCAACCCTCGGAACGGGCACTCCGGGCAACAGTGTTCTTGGTGCACCGACAGGCCCCAGCCCAAACCTGGGTGGCACGCTCATTAATTTTGACGATCTGACCCCGGGTACAAGCGTCGGCGCCGCGCAATATGCCGCTCAGGGCGTATCGTCCATTTCCAGCCCCGGCGGCTTGACGGCGATCCCGTTCAGCACCCAGAGCTCACCCAATGAACTGTTCGACGGCAGCCCGAACGGCACCGCCCATATCACCATCGACCTTGCAACAGGAGCTTCCTCGATCGGCATTGGAATCGCGGATTCCGATCCATTTGCCGTGACCCTGCAAGCGCTCGCCGAGAATGGCACGGCGCTTGGTTCGCCCTTCACAGTCACCATTCCCGGTAGCGGCGTCAATTCCGGCAACGGCTACTTCACCATCAGCGACACCAGCAACGACATTTTCGGTTTGGAAATCCAGCAGGATGCCGGAAGCATAAACAACTCAGGACTGGCCATCGATGATCTACAATTCGCGAGCACCAGCGCCAACGTCCCTGAACCCTCCACCTACGCTCTCTTTGGCGCCGGCGCCATCCTGCTTTCCCTGCTTGGGAGACGCAAGCGCGCGTAAACCCCTTTCGTCCAAGATCTGATTTCATCCACGAGGAAATATGCGATCTCTTTTATCCGTCTCTATGAGTGCCGCCATGCTGATGGGCTTGGCGATTGATCCCACGTTGGCAGTGGCGAAAAGCCCCTCGCCGGCCGTGAACACCACGCCGATTGAACACGTCGTGGTGATCTTCGGCGAGAACATTTCATTCGACCATTACTTTGGCACTTATCCGAAAGCGCTGAACCCTCCGGGTCAGCCGCGTTTCGTTGGTCTGCCGAATACACCGACCGTGAACGGCCTGTCCGGAGCTTTGCTCACAAATAATCCAAACCTGAATCCGGCAAATGGCACCGGCGCCGCGAATCCGTTCCGTCTGAACCGGAACCAGGCGATGACGGCTGATCAAAGCCATGGTTATACCCCAGAACAGCAATCGTTCGACAACGGCCTGATGGACCTTTTCCCGGCTAAGACCGGCGCCGCCGGTGGAACGCCCAACACCTTCCCCGAGGTCGTGAACACCAAGGGAATGGTGATGGGTTACTTCGATGGCAATACCGTGACCGCGCTTTGGAACTATGCGCAGCACTATGCCATGAGCGACAATTCCTACGGCACCCAATTCGGACCCTCTACTCCTGGCGCGATCAACGTGATCTCCGGTCAGACCAATGGAGTTGATGCATCGACGCAACAAAACGGTCCTAGCAGCGCAGTCGTCGCGGATGGCACCGGCGGCCTTACCGTGATTGGCGACTACGATCCGAAAGATGACGTCTGCTCCAGCACCACCGGTTACCATGGCGACTTGACCGGTAAAAACGTGGGCGACCTGCTCAACGCGAAGGGTCTATCTTGGGGCTGGTTCCAGGGTGGCTTTGACCTTACCGTCGTCAACCCGAACGGCAGCACCGGTTGCAAACGAAGCACAGTTTCGCCCGTCACCGGCTTGGCAGAAACCGACTATTCGCCGCACCATCAGCCTTTCCAGTACTATCAATCGACCAAAAACCCCACCCACATACGCCCCACGAATATTGCGAGCATCGGATTAACGGACGCGGCTAACCATCAGTACGATACGCACGATTGGTTCGATGCGCTCGCCGCCAACAACCTGCCTGCCGTCAGCTACCTCAAGGCGCAGTCTTACCAGGATGGCCACCCTGGCAACTCCAATCCTTTGGATGAGCAAGGTTTCGTAGTCAAAGTCATCAACGCTCTACAGCAGTCGTCCTTCTGGAGCAACACGGCAGTCATTATTGCTTACGACGATTCCGATGGCTGGTATGACCATCAGATGGGTCCGCTCGTAAACGGCTCATTCACCAGCGCCGATGCACTGACTGGCGTCATGTCTTGCGGCACCCAAGGCACCACTCCGATGCTTCCGGGTCCGAATTCCGGCTCCACCGGCGTCAACGGCCGCTGCGGTTTGGGTGTCCGTCAGCCGTTCATGGTGATTTCACCCTGGGCCAAGCCGAACTTCGTGGACAGCACCGTGACCGAGCAAGCTTCGGTTGTCAAGTTTATCGAAGACAACTGGAGCCTGGGTCGCATTGGCGGCGGCTCGGCCGACGAGCGCTCCGGCTCAATCGTGCAAATGTTCGATTTCACCAAACCGACGCCCCAAAACGCGTCTCCTGTGATTCTCGATCCCACCACCGGCCTGCAACAGTAAGTTACAACAGTAACGGGGCAGGCGTTTTGCCTGTTAGAGCGAGGGAGCTTGGAAGGGCTCCCTCGCCTTTTGCGTTTAAAGGAGAAATCAATCATTACCCGACGCGATTTTGTTGCCGCCGGCGCAGCCGCCATGGGCCATCGTCAAATGGCGCATTTACCCCCGGTGGCCAATGCCCCAAAATTATTTAATCTGCAAACTTTAACCCCGTTCGTCGACCCATTGCCGCGGCCGCCCGTGGCAAAAGCAGCCGGTCTCCGTCCCAGTCCCTCCCATCGCGAGAAGCGGATTCCGTACTATCGAATCCCCATTCAGGAGTTCTACGCCAAGGTCCATCGCGACATACCGGCTACCCGTTTCTGGGGCTACGGCAACAGCCTACCCGGCCCTAACATTGAAGCGCGCAGCGGTGAAGCAATTCTGGTGGAATGGCCCAACAATTTGCCCGCCAAACATTTTCTGCCCATCGACCACAATTTGATGGGAGCGGAGAAAAACCATCCGGAAGTACGCACTGTCGTGCACGTCCACGGTGCCAAGGTGCCTCCCGAAAGCGACGGCTACCCGGAAAATTGGTACACGACTAGTTCGTCTAACCTCTATCATTTTCCAAACCAGCAGGATGCCGCGCAGCTGTGGTATCACGATCACTCCATGGGCATTAACCGGCTGAACGTTTACGCCGGAATGTTGGGTTTGTACACCATTCGCGATTCGTTTGAAGACAGCTTGAATCTACCCAAGGGTGAGTTTGAAATTCCATTGGTCTTGACCGACCGCTTCATCCGCGCGGATGGGCAGCTCTATTACCCGGTTTCGCAGCGCTTAGATTATCCGTGGGTTCCCGAAATTTTTGGTACCGCCGTTCTGGTGAACGGCAAGCTGCTGCCTTATCTCGAAGTACAGCCGCGCAAATACCGTTTCCGCTTGCTAAATGCTTCAAACGGGCGCTTCTACTTCTTATCTTTGCCGAACGGCCAGGCATTCCATCACATCGGCAGCGATCAGGGGCTTTTAAGCAGCCCGGTAAAAGCGCAACAATTAACCATTTCTCCGGGCGAGCGCATGGATCTGGTGGTCGATTTTACAGATCACGCAGGCGAGGAAATGATCCTCAATAATCAAAGCCAACAGATTTTGCAACTGCGCGTGGCCAAGGGCAAAGTAGACGACCCCAGTTCCCTGCCCTCCAAGCTGCGCGAGGCGCCGAGAACGCCGGAGTCCGCAGCCATTCAAACCAGAACGCTCACCTTGGAAGAAGTTGATTTCCTCAGCGGTGAGCCTGATGTGCATTTGCTTGACGGTAAGCGTTGGCATGATCCTATCTCCGAAAAGCCGGTATTGAATACTACGGAAATTTGGGAGCTGATGAATCTGACTGACGACACACATCCGATTCACTTGCATCTGGTCCGCTTTCAGATTCTCGACCGGCGACCGCTCAACACCGCGCTCTATCTATACGATAAAAAGCTCAGTTACACTGGCGGCGCCGTGCCTCCTGAATCGCATGAGACAGGCTGGAAGGACACGATTCGCGCCACGCCCGGAGCCTGCACTCGCATCATCGTTAAATTCGAAGGCTACACCGGCCGCTACGTCTGGCACTGCCATATTCTGGAACATGAAGATAACGAGATGATGCGGCCCTATGAGGTTCTGCCTGCCGGCTCAAAAGCATGAGTAGCCGCCGCGAATTTCTTTTTCAACTGGCTGGTGTTTCCCTCAGCTCACACGCTTTGGCAAAGTTTGTTGACGCGCTACCGATACCAGCATTGGCGATACCTGAAAAAGGGCGCGCCCACTATCGCATCCCGATGCGTGAATTTCAGGCTAAGGTCCATCGCGACCTTCCGCCAACCACTTTTTGGGGGTACGGCGGAACTTCACCGGGACCGGTTTTCGAAACCCGCTCGGGCCAAGGCATTACCGTGGAGTGGATCAACCAACTGCCAACCAAACACCTATTCCCTATCGATCACACGCTGCACGGCGCGGAAGCATCTCATCCCGATGTCCGCAACGTGGTGCATCTGCATGGCGGCAAAGTGCCGCCCGATAGCGATGGCGATCCGGAACGCTGGATCGTACCAGGGCAATCGAAGGTCTGCCATTATCCGAACAGCCAGGATGCCGCCACGCTTTTTTATCACGATCACGCCATGGGCATCACCCGCTTGAACGCGGTAGCTGGCCTATTCGGAATGTACCTGATACGCGATGCTTTTGAAGAATCTCTGCGATTGCCAAGGGGTAAGTTTTAGATACCGCTGATCATTTATGACCGGCTGTTCGGCGTTGATGGGCAACTCCAGTATCCGGTTTCCGCCGATCATCATCATCCCTGGACGTCCGAGTTTTTCGGCAACTCTATTCTGATTAATGGAAAATTATTCCCCTACCTGGAAGTTGAACCACGCAAGTATCGTTTTCGCATATTGAACAGCTCCAACTCGGGTTTTTATACGTTGTCGTTTTCGAAAGACAATCTGAATCTGATTCCGGGCAGCGAGCCGTTTCAAATGATCGGCTCCGATCAAGGTTTGCTCGCCGAGCCGCTCACGATGAAAGCGCTTTCACTCACCCCGGCGGAGCGAGCCGACGTGGTGATGGACTTCAGCGCTTATGCCGGCCGGTCGCTTTACTTGAAGCACGCGGCCGCGCCGGTCATGCAGTTTCGTATTTCCTCCAGTAAGTCCGGTGATTCACCGCAAGTCCCGGGCAAGCTGCGCAACATCCCGCGCATACCTGAATCCGCCGCTGTCAAAACGCGCGAACTGACTTTGGTGGATTACAAAGATTCTCGCGACCGCGCCACGTCCATGCTGTTGAACGGCATGCATTACTCTATGCCGGTGACGGAAACGCCTACGCTCGATACGGTGGAGATCTGGACGCTGATCAACCTGACCGACGATACGCATCCGATTCACCTGCATTTGGTGCGCTTCCAAATTCTCGATCGCCGCCGCTTCGATGTTGCCGCTTATAAACAGACGGGCAAACTGATCTTCACCGGGCCGCCAGTGTCTCCTGAAGCGCACGAAGCGGGATGGAAAGACACTGTGCGGGCCGATGTCTTATTAGTGACGCGCATCATTGTCCGCTTCGAAGGCTACGCAGGCCGCTATGTCTGGCACTGCCACGTGCTGGAGCACGAAGATAACGAAATGATGCGCCCCTATGAAATCAAACCGACTTAAAAGCGCGGGACGTCCTCGAGCCGGTTGGCATTTTGAAACGGCACCATCCAGCCAGGATATTCAGGCGGTAGCGCGCTCACATCGTCTAACCGTTTTATTTCGTCTTCGGCTAACTTAAGGCTGCTCGCCGCCAGATTATCGTTGAGTTGCTCAATGCGCTTGGCTCCAATAATGACACTGGTTACAACGGGCTTCGAAAGCACCCAAGATAGCGCCACTGCCGCCGGTGACACCTGGCGTTCCTTGGCAATGGGAATCATGACATCAAGTATTCTCCAGGTGCGCTCTTTATCGACGATCGGAAAATCGAAGCTGGAGCGGCGTGAACCTTCCGGTTTTTGATTGTCGCGTGTAAATTTGCCGGAGAGCAGGCCGCCGGCCAAAGGACTCCACACCAGCAGGCCGGTCTTCTGGTCTTCGAGCAGCGGAATAATCTCACGCTCCAGGTCGCGGCTGGCGATGGAATAGTAGGCCTGAAGAGTATCGAATTTCGCCAGGTTCCTTTGTTCGGAGATCCCCAACGCCTTCATGATGCGCCAGGCGTTCCAGTTGGAGACTCCAATGTAGCGGACTTTGCCGTGCTGCACCAGCGTGTCCAACGCGCGCAGCGTCTCTTCGATAGGCGTCACCAAGTCGGTCCCGTGAATCTGATACAGATCGATGTAGTCTGTATCGAGCCGCCGCAATGAGGCTTCCACCGCGTGCATCAAGTGGCCGCGCGAAGCGCCCACGTCATTACGGCCCGGACCCATCCGGCCAAATGCCTTGGTGGCGATGACCACGTCCTTGCGCGCAATGCCCAAATTTTTCAGGGACTGGCCCACCGTCTTTTCCGATTCGCCTTCTGAGTAAACATTAGCGGTGTCAATGAAGTTAACGCCCGCTTCGATAGAAACGCGAATAAACTCGTCCGCGCCCGCTTGATCCACTTGACCGATGTTTTTCCAGAAGCCTTGCCCGCCGGAAAATGTCATGGCTCCCAGACAGATATTCGAGACTAATAGTCCCGTGTTACCGAGTGTCTTGTATTGCATCAGGATATTGGATCTGAAAGGAACTTTCGAAGTTTCAGCGAATCGGCAGCGGAAATGCCAGCGGCCGGACGGGCGCTCCCGTGGCCCCGCGAATATTCATCGGCGCGGCCACAAATAGAAACTCGAACACGCCGTCACACGCCAGTTCTTCCAGGTTCAACACTTCAATAATGTGAATTCCCGATTCCACCAGGAGATGCCCGTGCACCGGCATGCTGCTGGGAACCTTCTCAAAAGCCACCGTATCCGACCCGGCGGCGAAAATTTTCCGGGAACTCAGCCAATGGGCCGCCTTCAGCCCCGGTCCTGGAGCGATAGTGTTATTGATATAGCGCCTGGAATCCGAAAAAAACTGCGCCCAACCGGTCCGCAAGAGCACCACGTCGCCCTCTCGAATGTCCGTCTTTAACGCGCCTTCCAGATGGGCCGGTGTTATTTCAAAATCTACCGGCAGAAAATCTACCTCTTGCAACCCGGCGATATCGAGCAGCACGCCGCGGCGCACGATCGGCGCGACGCTGTCCACCCCAAGCTCCTGCATGCCGTGCTCGTAGGAGTGCTCCACGTTGCGCCCGCCAAAGCAAACACCATTGCAGGAAAAATGGCTCAAGGCGTCAATATGCGTCCCGACGTGCGTGCCCAGAGCAATGGCATCAGCCGCGGACGTGAGGCCATCGCCATAGGGAACGTCCCCGTGCTTCTTGGTCAGGCTGTAAAGAAATGGTGGATGCGTTGGATAATGCGGCATTCCGGTGAAATATGGCTGCCCCAGATCATAGGCGCGTGTTTTTAAAAGGTCGTTCGAGTCCATGTTTGTTTTTCTACTAAGACACTGGTTGTTTTGCTGAGCGAAGCCAGCCTTGCAGAGTCAGTTTGCGGCTCGCCGCATCACGATTGGGAAAGAATAAACTGGCCAAAGCCCCGCCAATCAGCACGATCAAATGCCCGCCCACGCCGATCATATAACCGTG
>DASXGT010000167.1:0-3272 GCA_036488895.1 Bryobacteraceae bacterium
GTAAAGATCGAGAAGGTGGAGGGCATTGATAGCAAGGCGCAGAGCGCGAAGCAGACTGGGGATTGAAAGATGGTGATTGGACCGTGCTGCAATAATTCCCACAACCCTCTCATCCTAAGCGGAGCGAACGACCCCATGCACGTCTGCACCGGCAGCGGCTCCACAAGGAATCTCTACGACTGCGCGGAGTGGCCTGCCACCTACTGACTTAATGCGCCTTCTTCTCCAACGCGTCCTCTACACGCTGCCAGTCCTCTGGCTGGTTGTCAGCCTCGTCTTCCTGCTAATTCACCTCGTCCCGGGAGACCCCATCCAGCAGATGCTGGGCGAAGGCGCGCCTCCTGCCGACATTGCCGCCACCCGCCACGCCTACGGCCTCGACGCCCCGCTCGGCGAACAATACATTCACTACTGGCGCGGCGTGCTCCACGGCGATCTTGGTCCCTCGTTTCGTTATAACCAAAGCGTGACACGACTGCTCACGCAGCGTTATCCCTACACGTTGCAGTTGACGCTGGCATCGCTGTTCGTCGCCATCATTCTTTCGATCCCTGCCGGCGTTCGTTCGGCGCAACGCCGAGACCGATGGGACGACCGGCTTCTCTCTGTCGTCAGCCTCTTCGGCTTGTCGTTCCCCAACTTCGCGCTTGGCCCAATCTTGATTCTTCTGTTCGCCATTAAGCTGGGATGGCTACCGGTCTCCGGCGCGGGCGCATTCGCCAACCTCGTTCTCCCCGCCGTCACCATGGGCGGAGCTCTCGCCGCCATCCTCACCCGCATGGTACGCACATCCATGCTCGAAGAGCTTAGTCAGGACTACATCCGCACAGCGCGCGCCAAAGGCCTGCCGGAACGCACCGTCGTCTACCGCCACGCGTTGCGCAACGCCATGATCCCCATCATCACCGTACTCGGCCTGCAGTTCGGTGCATTGCTCGCCGGCGCAATTGTGACCGAAACAATCTTCTCCTGGCCCGGAATCGGCCGACTGACGATCCAAGCAATATCGAATCGCGATTACTACCTCGTGCAGGGATGCATCCTCGCGATCGGTTTGACGTACGTTGCCGTAAATTTTTTGACGGATGTGCTGTATTCGGTGGCGAATCCGAGAATTCGGCAGTGATTACGAGAGTCCGACGACAAAGTGGATACCGTCATGAAGCGCGGCGCCGATAATCATCTTGACGTCGATTCCCATCTTCGGACAAACACAAAAAGTTTCTGCTTTCTCTCTGCTGCTTCCTCCCCGTCTGCCGTACCCTGTTATGCAGATAAGAAAGACAACAAGGAGAGGCATTGTGAACATGCAGGGCATCATCAAGACCTTCGAAGTTGCGATTACACAGAAGCAGATCGAACTGACGGCCCTTAAGGGTTCGCTCGACATCCTGCGCCGGGCGCAAGCCGGGAACGGCACGTCGCATACGTCCGTAAATCCAGATCAGTTCAAGGGTAAGCGAATAGGAGCGGCGATTCGCGAGTACCTGAGCATAAAAGGATCGGCGGCTACAACGGAAGAACTTCTAGAGGTTCTAACCACCGGAGGGGCCAAGATGGGGAAATATCCCAAGCGAACTGTCGCCAATGGAGTCGCCTTTGGCGTGAAGAACAAACACTTGGAAGTAAAAGAAGAAGTGATTTACTTGCGGAGTGCGTGATGAAGCAATTGGCGCAATTATCTCGCTGGCTCTGGTTACCTAATCGTTGGATGTTCCCGGGCGCTGCGTTTGCCGGTCTCCATTCTCTGGAGAAAGTGCCGGGACCCTGACAGGGTATTGGGTAATATGGATCAAAATGACTGGCTCGTCACACCAGTTTTCCTTCCCGAAAGTAACCAAGACGTGCGGCCGAGGCTGAAACGATTGGTTATCTCGAAGGTTTTGCCACCAATACGGAATACCCGCCTGTTGGGTCTGCCGGGTGGCCCGAGCCCGCAAGCCGCGCGCCCAGTTCTTGACTGCACGTGAAAAGCGTGTTACACGTAACATACGTGATAATTGAGGCGTTTATGACCAAGCAGAACCTCACCGTCAGTCTCCCCCAGCAGACGATCCGCAAGGCCAAAATCCTGGCCGCACGCCGCGGTTCCTCCATCAGCGGCTTATTGGCCGAACAAATCGAGCTGCTGGTCGGCGAGGATGAAGCCTATGAACGCGCCCATCGCCAGGCGCTGGCCTTAATGGAGAAGGGCTTCCATATGGGAGGCGTGATTCGCGCTGCACGAGACGAGTGGCATGAGCGATAAGACCTTCGTCGACACCAACGTTCTCATCTACGGTTACGACATCGACGCAAAGGTCAAGCACGAGCTGGCCAAAAGCGTGCTTCGCGAATTGTGGAGTCAGCGCACCGGCGTTCTCAGCATGCAAGTGCTTCAGGAATTTTACGTAAACTCCACGCGCAAGATTTCGCGGCCTCTTCCAAAAAGCGCCGCGCAATCCGTGGTCAGCATCTACTCGGGATGGTGCATGGAAACCACCCCTGCCGAAATCACCGCCGCATTTCGCATCGAGGAGGAATCACGCATTAGTTTTTGGGATGCCCTGATTGTCGCTTCGGCAGCCAAAGCCGGAACGGTTCGTATTCTTTCCGAGGATATGAACGCCCGCCAGGTCATCGCCGGCATTCGCATAGAGAATCCGTTCGCCTGATCCCTAGTCGGTTTCTGACACGAACTCAATCACCGCGCGCTGCCCCACCAAAGCCGCCTTGACCTATATAAATTGGAAGCGTGGTGTTTATGAAGGCGGAGCGGTTTCCGCCCCGCCTCCTGTTGAACGGCCAGACCAAACTACGCTGCCGCCGGCGCAAACTTCTTCATCCGCTCCTTCATCTCCTCGGGTGACACATCTTCAATATGAGTAGCCACGCCCCATAGATGTCCGAACGGATCTTGAATGAAGCCAGAGCGGTCGCCGTAAAACTGGTCCTGCACCGGCTTCAACAGTTTCGCGCCCTCGGCCTGCGCGCGCTGAATCACTTCGTCGACATTGGGAAGATACACATACAGGCTCACTGGGCTTCCGCCAGTAGTAGCCGGGCTGGCGTGTCCCTGCCCCATGCTGGGATTTTCGTCGGCCAGCATGATGTGCGAATTGCCGATTTTTAATTCAGCGTGACCAACTTTGCCGTCGGGGCCATTCATGCGAACGGTTTCGGTCGCTCCGAAAACTTTCTTGTAATAATCAATGGCTTTGCCAGCGCCCTTGATAATCAAATAGGGAGTGACGGAGTTGTAGTCTTTGGGAATATACGAAACTTTGGTCATG
>DASXGT010000204.1:0-23366 GCA_036488895.1 Bryobacteraceae bacterium
CGTCTTTTAAGGCCTGCTCAAAATAGCCCGGCAGCGACTGGCTGAAACCTTCGATGGCCATTTATTTTGTTTGGTCTATTTTATCCTTCGGATGACCAAAGCCGCGTTTAACCCGCCAAACGCGAAGCTATTGGAGAGCGCATACTCCAACTCGGCGGCGCGTGCTTCATTCACCACCAGGTTCAAGGCGCAAGCTGGATCAGGCGTGGTGAAGTTTGCGGTGGGCGGAATCAATCCATGCCTTAGGGCCAGAAGAGTAGCTACCGCTTCAATCGCTCCGGCTGCCCCCAGCGTATGGCCGTGCAATGATTTCGTGGAGCTCACCAGCACGTCATCCGTGCTGCCGCCGAAGATGCTCCGGATGGCCTGGGTTTCCATGGCGTCGTTGACTTGTGTGCCGGTCCCATGTGCATTGATATAACCGATCCGGTCCGGCGTAATGCCCGCATCACGAATCGCCCAAGCCATGGCTTTAATTGGCCCGTCCACCGCCGGCTGCGTGATATGGCTGGCGTCGGAGCTCATTCCAAACCCCACCAATTCCCCTAAAATAGGGATGCCGCGTGCTTGCGCGTGCTCCCAGTTTTCAAGCACCAGCATGCCAGCGCCTTCTCCCAGAGACAATCCGCGCCGATCCGCCGAAAACGGCCGGCAGACCTCCGGCGACACGACCCGCATGGCTTCCCAAGCGCGCAGCAATCCTTCGGCAAATACCGCCTCGCTGCCTCCCGCAATGGCCGCTGTCACTTGGCCGCCGCGTACCATCCAGAATGCTTGCCCAATGGCGTGATTAGACGAAGAACAAGCTGTCGAGATGGTATACGCAGGACCGTGAATGCCGAATTCGAAAGAGATGCGGCTGGCTCCGGCGTTCGCCATGGTGCGCGGAATCGTCAACGGCGCAACGCGCGGATTGTTCTCCCGGTAGAGCCGCTTGTAACCATCTTCCTCGCTGAATTGGCCGCCGACGCTACTGCCGGTGATGACTGCCGACCGGTCGCTTAATTCGCCCTGAAACGTCAAGCCGCTTTGCGCTACAGCCTCGCGCGCCGCCACCGAAGCAAGCTGCGCGAAACGTTCTAGCACCACCAGGTCTTTCTCGCTGAAATGATCGGCGGGTTTGAAATCGCGGGCCTGCGCGCCTACTTGAGACTTATAGGGAGGCGTGCCCGGATCGTCGAGCGCAAGAATCCTGCATTCACCTTTGGCCAGAAGCGGCCAGCATTCGGCAACGGAGTTTCCCAGCGCGCAAACCAGCCCGGCGCCCGTGATAGCGACGCGATTCAAGCTGTTTCGTTCTTCTGCTCGATCAGCTTCCGAATGCCTTCCACCGTCTCCCGGACCGTGCGCATGTTCTGCACGCCGTCGTCGGGGATCGTCACATTAAACGTATTCTCCAATTCGAAAACGATGTTGATGCCGTCGAGCGAGTCTATTTTCAACTCTTCAAACGTGCTTTCGAGGGAAATAGTTTCAACGGGAATGCGCTGGGTTTTTGCTATGACCGCGAATACCCGAGCATCCAAGCTATTAGTTTCCAGTAATTCGGGCATGCTTCGAAAACTCATCATAGCGCTAAAAAGCCGGGCGCAAGAAGCGAGCGCGCCCGGCTTTTGTAAAAACAAGGTAACTATTTGTTAGCCCAGCAGGCCGCCGTGCCCGAGGCAGGCGATTTCCCAACCGGAGATTCGATACTTGGCGAGCATGGGGGGCAACACGAGATCGAGGATATTCGCCTTGGCCGAACGGAAGCAGCAAGGGGCGGAAATAATCGGTATGTCGTCTTTATAGCCGAGCAGCATCAGATTGCCAGGTTCTACTGGCGCGAGAAAACGTTCAATATGCGCGCCCAGCTTGATCATGGCGCGGCCCACAACATCTTCCGGACCGGCCGGCGCCGTAGTGGAAGCAATCATGATCGCTGCCGGCTTGGTGCGAATCAGATGTTGCAGAGACCGCACTACTTGCTCCTCTTCCTCAACCGCGGATAGCGCATAACGCACCTTGGCGCCAAAGCGTTCCACGCGCGTGCGCACGATGTTTTCGAATAAGGTGCGTGCGCGGTCTCCATGCACCGGATCAGTGTACAGAATGCCGACGCCAGGGTCTTTGATCGGCCGGGCCTGCAGAATCGCTCCCCGCTCGTTCAGGATGGACAGAACGGCTTCCAGTTGCGATTGCGCCACCGCAAAGGGCGCGCTCTTAATGGTCGCAATCCGCTCTCCGGAGTGCATAAAACGGTAATTCTGCACTGTGGCGATGACAACGCTCGCCGTACAGTTGATCTGCTTCAGCAGTTCATCGTCGACCAGCGCGCAGCAATCGGAAGTGGCGATTAAATTCGCCCGCCCGCCCGCCGCCAGCCGGATTTCAACGGACCCGCAGCACATGGCTTCAGCTACAGCCATTACTGCATCGTCCTCCCCAACTTCCCCGTCTTCCAGTTCGGTGACCCAAACTTGCTGCATCCCTTCCGTTTCCAGCAAGCGGATGTCTTCGTCACTTAGAATGTGGCCTTTCGCCAGGAGTTTCCTGCCGCCGGGCCTGAAGATCGTGCAACAAAGAATGCGACCCGCGGAACTCTGTACATCGACAGTTAGGGCTTTCACCTTTTATTCGTCCCCCTCACTCATTAGCCACAAATACGGATGGGCTGTGGTACTGAGTATACTAGTACTTTAAAGAGAAATGCCAGGGGAAAACGCTAGGGTTTGTGAAAAATTACACTGTTTTTTTATTAATCGTGCAAAAATTACCAGATATCTGTAACCTATTGCACTGTCTGGCTATAAGGGCCTATGCGAACGTATTTTTTATTACAGTTGGGAGCTGTATCAGGTCCAGCATTCTTGTGGTATAGGGCATTCTTGCCTCTTCCCCTAACGCGGCTGGACGAAGCCGCTTTAGAACGGCAATTTCGTCACAATTTTGAAATTTAGGACAGCGCAAGCAGTCCTTCCAGGCCTTCAATGGGAGCTCGCCTCGCTCTATTTCGCCAAAGCCCAGCTTCTCGAAAAACCGCGGGACGTAAGTGAACGCAAAAATGGCTTCCAACCCGTTGTTGCGCGCTTCCTGCTCCAGTGCTTCTACCACGGCCCGGCCGACGCCATGCTGCTTGGCATCCGGTAAAACCGCCAAGGAGCGCACTTCGGCCGTGGTGGGCGTATAGAAGTGGAGCGCTCCACAACCTACCAGCGCGTCGCCATCATAGGCTACCGAAAAATCGCGTATATTCTCCGACATTTCAAATTCGGTGCGCGGCAGCATGATGCCATTCGCCGCGTAGCCGTTGATCAGCGACAGGATGGGAGTGATGTCTTGCATGGTGGCTTTACGTACGGCCACCGCCGTTTGAACCGACGTCATGCCGCTTCTCCCGTGAGGCGTGTGCCGAGACTCTCGCCATCGAGCAGCCGGCCGCAAGCCTCGGGCTCCTGGCCTGACGCGATGACCACCTCGGATAGTCCATCATTAATCGCCCAGACGGCCGCTTCCAACTTTGCCTGCATGCCTCCGTGGGCAACGCCCGAAGCAACCAGGTCCCGCACGCCGCGTGGCGTGAGATGGGCGATCACCTGGCCGTCCTGGCCTTTGACACCCGGAACGTCGGTTAAAAAGAGCAGTTTGTCCGCCGGCCAGCCCAGCGCGCAGGAAACCGCCATTTGGTCCGCGTTCACGTTATAGATATTGCCGTTTCGATCGCCGGCGATGCAAGCCACCACCGGCACATAGCCGCCGCTGCGCAGCAGTTGGAATAGCTTACAGTCGGTTGCCGTTGGTTTACCCACGAAGCGTAAGCGTTTGAGATCAAGCGGCTCGGCGCTGGTTAACAAGCCGTCCACGCCAGACAGGCCGACCGCCGGTTGACCTGCGGCAGTCATGGCCGAGACAAGCTGCTTGTTGACACTGCCGGCGATCACCTTGGTTACGGCGTCTATGACAGTTTCGTCAGAGATGCGCAGTCCTCCCGCAAAGCGGCTCTCCACTCCGCGCTCTTCGAGAAACCGCGTGACCTGCTTGCCGCCGCCGTGCACCACTACCAGTTCGACCTGTTTGGCCGCGGCCGCGAGCTGCCGGGCCATATCGCGCCGCTTGGCGGCATCGTCCAGCAGCGTGCCGCCCAGTTTGATCAATACCTTCAAAGAAGCGCCTCGGTTTCCGGAAAGTCCAGCAACAAATTCATGTTCTGCACCGCTTGTCCGGCCGCGCCTTTTCCCAGGTTATCTTCGGCCACGACAATGATGATGCGCTGGCTGGCGGCGTCGAAGACAAAACCTATATCGCAGAAATTCGTGTGCTGCACGGCGCGCAAGTCAGGAACCTTGCCCGGCGCGTACAGACGCACGAATGGCTCATTGGCGTAGAACTCCTCATAAATCGTGAGCAGGTCCACGGGCTTTTCAATCCGCTCCGTGCGTACGTAGATTGTTTCCAGAATGCCGCGCTCCACCGGCAGAAGATGCGCGGTAAAGGTAAATTCACGCTCGCCTAGAGAAGAATTTTGCAGCACTTCCGGCACATGCCTGTGCTCGCCGATGCCGTAGGCGCTGAAATTTTCAGTGACTTCGCAGAAACTGGTGGCGAGAGAAGCCTTGCGGCCCGCGCCGCTCACGCCCGATTTCGCATCGCAGATGATGCCGCGGGAACGGTCCACCACTTGCGCCTCTATAAGTGGGCGTATTGCCAAGTTCGCCGCAGTGGGATAGCAGCCGGGGTTCGCCACCAGGCGCGCGCTGCGAATACGATCCCGATGAAACTCCGGCAGCCCGTATGCGGCTTCGGCCAACAGGTCAACGGCGGTATGCGGCTCCTTATACCAGCGGGAATAGGTCTCTTTGTCGCCCAGCCGGAATGCGCCGCTCAGGTCGATCACTTTTATCCCGGCCGCCAGCAGCGCGGGCGTAAGCTCCATTGACACTTCTGCCGGGGTTGCCAGGAAGACGAGTGCTAATTTTTCGCGTTTGACGGCTTCTACAGTGGCCGGTATGGTTTGAGGCGGTTTCTGTCCTAGCGGGATGGTGCGTGGATGCGAATCCGCGCGATGCTCCAACAGAAACACTTCGACGCCGGGATGGCGAACCAGAATGCGTACAAGCTCGGCTCCACTGTAGCCGCGAAATCCAACGACACCGACGCCGTGCCGTTTTGAGTAATTATTCACTTCAATGAATAATTATACTATAGCTGCTCGGTGGTCGAGCGTGCCGCGAGGTCGCCTAAAATGGGCAGCTTTACCTGCTCTTCCTGCGTGGCCTTCACGAGCAGGTAGATCCAACTGAAAAACAGTACAGCCTTCAGCGCCCCCAGGAATACATGTTCCATGCCCCAGCCGGGAATGCCGAGAACCAGAACCGGCATGGCGGAGGAAACGATGAGCCAAGTAACGAACAAATAGACAGATTGAAATGCATTGAAGCGCACGCGCACATTTGCGCGAAATTTCTGGGAGGCTAAAAAGACGATGGCGGGAATGACTCCGAAAACCGGAATATAGCAAAGGATGGAGGCTGTGCGATCACTGATACCATCCATGAAATCGCCGTATTGCTGCGTTTGGCCTGGGGGTACCGCGCCTGCACGTGGTTGCGGCGCGCCGCAATTGGCACAATAGGCTGCTCCGGAGTCGATCTTATTTCCACAATTCGTACAAAATGGCACCGTCGTTTTTTCCGCTCTTACTCAAAATAACGTAAACGGGCAAACAGATGTTCCGTAAACGCCGTGAAGGCCTTTAGCTACTCATACCGCAGCGCGATCATCGGATCGAGCGTTGATGCCCGGCGTGCCGGAAGAAAGCTAGCCAAGATTGAGATCACAGCTAGCAGCAGCGACGCGGCAACGAGTGTGAGCGGATCGTACGGTTTCAGGCCAAACAGCAATGAGGCTGCACTTCGCCCGGCAATCAGAGATAAAGCCGCTCCTGCCAAAGTTCCGATGAATAGCAAACTCAAGGCTTCTTTCATGATCATGCCGATCACTTGCCATCTGTCGGCACCCAGCGCCATGCGGACTCCAATCTCCGGCCGGCGGCTGACAACCAGGCAGGAAATGACGCCGTAGAGTCCGATGATTGCTAGCAATGCCGCTATAAAGCCGAAGATTCCGGATAACACGGCCATCACTCTTTCGCGAACCAGCCCATCGCGAATCCCGGCTTGAAAATCTCCCGCAGTCGCGACGACTTCCGGATGGTTTCGCGCCATTGCACGCTTGATCGCCGAAGCTACTTCAGCCTCTTTTGCATTGGAATGAACTAGCATTACTGCAAAGGGACGCGGATCTGGGTTTTGAGGCGCCGGCGCAAAGGCCATGGGCGGCGTCTCACCGCGAATATCGTTGTATTTGGTATCGGTGATAACTCCCACCACTTGATACAGAGTGGAGGGGTAACCGGGCTCCTGCCCGGTGCGCAGCGTTTGACCAATGGGATTGGCATTACCCAAATAACGGCGGACGAAGGTCTGGTTGACCACCGCTACGCGCTGTGATCCGCTGGTATCGCCCGGATTGAAATCGCGGCCCATAATCAGCCGGATTTTCATGGTGTCGAAGTAGCCCGGACTGACCCAGGCGAACTTTGACATACCTTCGGCTGACGCGGTTCGGACGCCATGGGACCAACTTCCTCCAACCAGCGGGATATTGGTGGTGCTGGCCGCATGCAAGACTCCAGGAATGGAGCGCACCTCTTCAAGAAGTTGCCGCTGAAAGTCTGTGTAGTAGCCAGGTGCTACATGAGACTGCTGAAATGCGAGAAACGCTATTGTGATGTTGGCTTCGCGCATTCCTGGATCGAAAGTGATCAGGTTGCGAAAACTGCGCACGAAGAGCAGCGCGCCCACCAAGAGCACAAGTGAAACCGCTATCTGAATGACGACTAACAAACGCTGCGCCAGGAAACGCTGATAACCAGCCGTCATGCCGCGGCCGGCAGCCTTCATGGCGCTTATCGGCTCCGCATTTACTGCCCGTTGAGCCGGCGCCAGAGCAAAAACAATGCAAGTCAAAGCGGAGAGAAAAGCGGTGAAGAGGAGCACGCGCCAATCCGTTGTGAGTGGCAGAACGACGGAATTCCCTTCCGTGGAAAGCGTCCAAACCAAGAGCCGGCTGAAGATCTGGGCGAGGCCGATGCCTAATACTGCTCCAATACCGGCTAAGAGCGCGCCTTCCACCAAGAGTTGACGTAGCAAGCGGCCGCGCGATGCGCCTAAGGCTAGCCGCACCGCCATTTCACGGTCGCGCGTGCTCGCCCTAGCCAGTAGCAGATTGGCCAAATTAGCGCAGGCAATGAGCAGCACTAAAGCGGTAATGGCCAGCAACAGCCAAAGCGAAGAGTCACACTGCTGGCGTAATAAACTAACCCCTGCCGCGGCCGGATACGCGGCCAGCCGGAATCGTTTATAGGTTTGGATGGATTGCGCGCTGCTTTCGCTTGGAACAGTAGCCTCAAAAATCGCGGGACTGACCGCCTGCAACTGCTCCGATGCCCGTTGCAAGGTCCACCCCGGCCGCAGGCGCCCCATGACCGCGATGTCATAGACATTCCGGCTTAATTCCTTCTGCCGGCAAAGAGGCAACACAATGTCGAACCGGTCTCCGACTGACAAACCTGCGAAATCGGGTGGCGTCACTCCAATGATTTGCTTGCGCACTCCATCCACCAGCAATGTCATGGAAGCGTCAATGGGGCTGCCTCCCAGCGCGCTTTGCCAGTAAACATAGCTCACAACAGCGGTTGATCCGGGGCATGCGCCCACATCTTCCGGCAGGATCGGCCGCCCGCGCCATGGCCGGATACCCAGCACATGAAAATAGTCCGCGCTGACCCACATCGCCTTCACGGCGCGCAATTCGCTGCTTTCGCCGATGTTCACCTGACCGGCGGCCCAGGCGAACATTCCTGAGAATCCCTGCTGCCGGTTCTGAATCTCTTGCCAATGGAACGCGTTAACTCCGGGTATTCGCCCGGATTGACGCCCATTCCGCGGTTGCCACCCACAATCCGTACAGCCGCGAGTTCGTCCGGCTTCTGAACTGGCAGCGTGCGCAGCCGCACGGCATCGAGTAATTGAAAGATGGCGGTGTTCGCGCCAATGCCGAGACCAAGCGAAAGCAGCGCGCAGATTAGCAGCGCGGGACTACGGCGCAGTCCGCGGACCGCATAGATGACGTCGCGCCAGAGATTCTCAACCAGGCTGAACCGCCAGAGGTCGAGAGAATTTTCCTTGATAACGGTGGTGTTTCCGAGCGGAATGCCATTTTGATGCTGCCTTGACATCTCGTCATGAAAGGCGAGTTCCGTTTCGAGATCATTTTGGAGATTGCGCCGGCGATAGAGTTTGAGGAAGAAGCGGCGTATCATTGCTCACCTGGCGAGGACGCGTTGCACGGCAGTCGAGAGGCGATTCCACGTAGCTTCCTGTTCGGCCACCAACTTTCGTCCACGTTTTGTGATGGCATAGTACTTCGCCTTACGATTGTTCTCGGACAAGCCCCATTTCGCTGAGATCGCTCCGTCCAACTCAAGGCGATAGAGGGCAGGGTACAGGGAACCTTCTTCCACTTTGAGAACTTCATCCGACAGTAAATGGATCGTCTGCGCGACGGCGTAGCCATGCATTGCGCCTCGTTGCAGAGCGTGGAGGATCAGGAGGTCAAGCGTACCTTGGAGCAGAGTTGGTTGCGCGGATTTTCCCATTGGGATTCCCTATGATGATCTTTGGGAAGTATCGCGCCTTCTCCCCAGATTGTCAAGGGGAGCAGGCTTCGAGCTTTACACTTCCCGCGCCAGAAGTAGTACAACTGACAACATGCAGATCATCAGATCTTTGTTGGCGCTTTCCCTTGTGGCAGCCGCGCCTTGTGCGGCGCAGAACCAAGTCATTCTGAATGAAGACGCCCTAACAAAGGTGTCCGGCCATGTTTGGGCGATTATGGGCTTTCCGAACGTCGGGATCGTTGTGGGTACAAATGCGACGCTGGTCGTCGATACCGGACTTGGATCGCGCAACGGCGCTACGGTCGCACGGGTGGCGAAAAAGCTTGCGCCCCATAACAAGCTTTATCTGACGACTACGCATTTCCATCCGGAACACGCGGCTGGCGCGCCGGGCTTTCCGCCGGAGACCGTTCTGATCCGGGATAAAGTCCAGCAGGAAGAGATGGAGAAGCATGGTGAGGAGATGATTCAGATGTTTGCAAGCCGCAACGAGCAACAGAAAGAACTGCTGGCCAACGTGAAGCTGCGTCCGCCGGACGAGACGTTTGACAAAGAACGAAAATTGGATCTGGGCGGCGGCGTGAGGGCGCGCCTGTTGTGGTTCGGCGGCGCGCATACCAAGGGCGATGAGTTGACCTTTGTCGAACCTGATAAGACCCTCATCTCCGGTGACGTTGTGCAGAACAAGACTGCGCCGAACATCTTCGGCGACGGCGGTACGCCGGCAAGCTGGATCGCCGTGCTCGATCAAGTGGAAAAGCTCAGGGCGCTCCATGTGCTGCCGGATCACAGCGCCATCGGCGACGGTTCGCTGGTAGCTCAAGAGAAGGCCTTCATTGCCGACTTGCAGGCGCAGGCTCTCGCGCTCAAGCGGCAAGGCGTCAGCGCCGATGAAGCGGGCAAGCGGCTTACCGCCGAGTTCAAAACAAAGTATGCGGATTGGCCTATCAATAATCTGACAAATTTCGTGAAGAGCATCTACGCCGAATAAATTAGCCAATTGGCTCGCAAAGTATTTGAACCCGGCGCATTACTTTTTGGGGATTCGCAGCGAACCACTATGCGGAGAGAGTGGAATTTGAAATTTTTGAATATAAGTGGCTCCGGCGCGGCTTTAGCGCCTCTGCCACTACGCCTGATCGTCGGATATGGTTTCATGCAGCACGGTTACTCTAAGCTGTCTAAAGGCCCGGATGCATTTGCCGCTATCCTGCACGCGATAGGCGTGCCCGGACCACATTTTATGGCATGGGCGACCATACTAATCGAATTACTCGGCGGCTTCGCGGTCATTCTGGGCGCTTTCGTAGCGCTTGCGAGCTTACCCATGGCCGCGGTCCTCTTGACGGCTATGTTTACCGTACATCTGCCCTATGGCTTCAGCTCCATCAAGATTCTGGCGGTAACCGCAACCGGCGCGAAGTTCGGGCCGCCTGGGTATGAAACCAGCCTCCTGTACCTGGCCTGCCTCGCGGCGCTTGTTTTAGGTGGGTCCGGACCATTCGCGGTAGATGGTTTTATCAGAAAGCGGAGAGATGTTGAGCTTGGGCATTTCAAGATGACCCACTAACTTGTTCAACGATATTTATTTCAGGTTCTGGGAAAAGAATGGCAGCGCATTCTTTTCCAGTCTCTCCGCGATGTGATCGATATGATTGCCGTCGTACGTTTCATACGTGTGCACGATTCCGTAGCTGGTCAGAATCTTATTTAGCGTCGCCACCGTTGCCGCGATGCCTTGGTCTTTGACGCCGACATCCATGCCGATCGCCTTGTAATGACGCAAGCTCGGGATGAACTGATCAATCATCGCCAGCGGAGCATTGGCTTGCCATTTGGCGATAATCCCAGGCTGAGGCTCACCGTTTTTATAGGGCAGATCGAGAAAGAGCGGCGGGTTTTTTGGATTTGGCGACCATGCCGCGGCTGAGGCTAACATGGCCTTGGTGGCGAAGTCCATGGATGCCACCTCGGCTGGGTTGCGGACCGCTTCGGCCTTCGGATTAGCGTGCGAACTCCCGGCGGCCATGCAACAGGGGCTCATCAGATAGAGGCTCGAAAAAACTTCCGGATGTTTCATGCCGATTCGGATGGCCCCGTAGCCTCCCATCGAATGGCCGGAAAGCCCGCGGCCGGAACGATTCGCGACGGTTCGGTAGTGAGCGTCGATGTAGGCGACCAATTCCTTCGCGATGTAATCTTCCCAATTCCCTGTAGTGATCGAGTTTGAATACATGCTCCCCTGATACCGGGTGAATGCGTCCGGCATCACAACAATCATTTCTTTCACTCCAGCGCTCAGGGCCTTATCCACTACGACGGGCACGTTGATGAAGTGTTGTTTAACGCCCCACCAGCGGTCGACATCATCGGTGAAACCGTGTAGCAGATAAATGACCGGATAGTGCCGGTCTCCAGAAGCTTGATAGCTGGGCGGCAGGTAGACCGCGACTTTCCGATCAGGAGAATCGCCCTCCAGGTTGCCTTCTAATCCTTTACCGTGGACCTTTATCCACTGGACCGAGCCGTGGCTGGCTGCGTCTTGCGCGCTTAGTGCGGCCACGGCCAAAAAAGCGAGACCAAAGAGGGGGAGTTGCATAGACGCTAGTGTATTGCGGACCCTTGCAAATGGTATAGTTACGGCGGTTCGGATCGTGCGCCTAAACGGAGGGCACCGCATGCAGCTTACATTGAAAATGTGCGTTCGCGCCTGTATGGCAATCTTAGCCGGTCTGATAGTTAGTTCAACGGCAGCCGCGAGCGATGCGATGCCCGCCGCACAGCAAAACGTGCTGGTGCAGACATACTGCGCGGTCTGCCATAATGACGCGCACGTGAACGGCGGGCTCTCGCTCCAGCATTTCGACGCGGCCCATGCCGATCCAGGCGTCGCGGCAATGCTCGTCAGCAAGCTGACGGGCGGGCTCCCGCTTGACAAAGTCAACGCGGCGCAAACTGATCCAGCCGTGGCGGCCATGATAGCCGACAAGATGAAAACCGGAGCGATGGGAGCGGCGGGCGTACCGGTGCCGGACCGTATGACACAGAGCGCGCTAGTCCGTGCATTGTCGGCCGAAGCCGTTGGCGCCAGCGGGTGGATTGTGACGCAGACTCCGATGTTGACGGCCAGCATTCTGCGGGAGACGCCTTCGCCGAAAAATATAGAGCAGGCGGATATGTACCGGTTGACGCTCACCTGCGACGCCGGCACGCACGAAGCCGGGATGCAACTGACGTGGGCGCCTGGGGTTCCGGAGGCCGGTAGCGTTATGTCTGCAGTAGTGGACGGAAATGCGCCGGTTACCTATAAAGTAGAAGGCAGTGAAAAGATGTTCCATGGAGCTACGGGAATGTCCGGGACGGGGGCTGTCCTCCTCTACGCAACAAAGGAGAACTCCGGCATGCCAAAGCTTGTGAAGCCGTTACCGAAACAAACTCTAACGGTCAGCGGTCTCTTCGCGGATGAGGCAGTCGTGTTTCCTTTCGGCGGCCTGACCCCGGCAGTGCGGCAAGCGCTCTCGGCGTGTTTTAACGGTAATGGGGAATAGGTTCTGCCCGTTAGCGGCTGCACTGGAAGCTTTCGCGGGCCGCATCTAACTGAGGCCAAATGCCCGCGGGACGCGGTTCACGAGACATCCCAAAAAATACCGCAGCGTGGTTTGTGGCCGTGCACAGGGAGGTTGTTACTTCCGAATGCAATTTCATCACGCTGCCATGCGTGTCGTAAATGGTAACAACACCGCGAAACACTTTCGCGGCCGCGCCCCCAAATGTTTGCTCCTGTCCGGCATCGTTATATTCAGCGGAAATCTTCGAGAGATCCGGCATGAAATGATTGTTGCGCCCGCGTTGTTCGGCTAAGCCTCGAAAGTAGACCACCATATCGGTTTGAAGTTGTTCCGCCGTGATTTGCGGAGCGCCGTCCAGCCACCACAAAATCAGGTAGCTGTGATACTCCGGCGAACTTTGGTCGGCAAAATTTGGGGCAAATGCCAGGTCCTCCAGCCCTTGGTGTGAAATCGCCGGTGACCAGGGCAGCGGAAATTTGTAGCGCAAATCCATCGACCAGCTTCCTGGAACGACATATTTAAACGGATCCGAGGCCGGGTTGAGATGCGGCGGAAACGGCTTCCGCGTAAGCACGATTTCGGATTGACTGCCGTCGAGCCTGGCAATCTTCATGCGAACAGCGCCCCCAACCGGCCCCCTGAAATCATTTTGCGCGACCTGGTTAGAGTCCCGCCCCTCGATCGCGGATCCGTTGACCGAAATGATGATGTCCCCCAAACGGATGCCAGCATCCCCGGCGGCAGATCCCGGTGCTACCCGCCGCACCATTAATACACCGCGCTTATTGGGTTGCGCGTCGGTATACAACTGAACGGCGCCGATTCCGACGGTTCCCAGTTCTTCCGCGGCGGACACTCTTCTCAAACTGCCTGAGGGGATGAAAAACAGCGCTAGAATCCCCAATAACATCCCGATCCTGTGTCGCGGCCTTTTACTTGACATTCAAGTGGTCTCCTCGGCTTACTATGGAATAGCTCCACTTGCTTGTCAAGTATAACGATATTTTGCTTTTTTTAAATCGATTTTGTCGATTCCCGGGTTGCTGATTCGATTTAAAGTAGGGAGGAGTTGTTATGCGTGCAAAATCAGCAGATCCTGACGGCGCCGGGTTTTACGAGACCATCGGAGCCCTCAAACAGGACTTCAAGTTCGCCGCCCGGTCGCTGTTTCATGCCAAGGGCCTGACGATTACGGTGGTGCTGACGCTGGCATTGGGGATTGGCGCCAATGCCGCTATCTTTAGCGTGGTGCGGGGCGTCCTCCTGCGTCCGCTGGTCAATCGCGATGAGAACCGCTTGTTATACATCCGGCACAGCGCTCCAGGAATCGGCGCGGAGAACGCCGTGTTTTCAGTGCCCGAAATCCAGGACCTGCATACCTCGGTAAAGACCATCAGTAAGTTCGGTGATTTCTCCGTTATCGGCTTTACGATGGTGGGACTCGGCGAGCCGCGAGAAGTTCGCGCCGGCGTCGTTGACGGTGATTACTTCAGCGTCATGGGATTACGTCCGGTACTCGGGCGGCTGATCAATCCGCATGACGACGGCCCGGGAGCGGCGGGGGTAGTGGTGCTCACTTACCGTTTTTGGAACACGGTGCTAAAGGGTGATCCGTCCGTTATTGGAAAGAGCATTCGCCTGGACAGCCGGTCAGCCACCATTATCGGCGTGCTGGAACCTTCGGTTCCATACCCGTCGGAGACCGAGTTGATGGCCAATATAGTGACCAGCCCGCATCATCTGTCCGCCACCATGGTTACCGGCCGTGTGCACCGTATGACGGAACTGTTCGGCCGTCTGGCGCCGGGAGCGACGATCGAATCCGCGCGCGCCGAACTCCGCACGGTCAACGCCGCCATGGTGCACGAGCACCCCGAGGCCTATTCCGCGAAGGCGCACTTTGAGATCGGTGTTATGCGGCTGCGCGATCAGATCACGTCACGCGCCAAGACTGTTTTGATTGTCCTGATGGCGGCCTCGCTGCTGATTTTTGTCATTGCCTGTTCGAACGTTGCGAATCTGATTCTGGCTCGCAGCGTGCAACGCGAAGGTGAGTTGGGTATTCGTGCGGCGCTAGGCGCTTCGACCATTGCGCTACGCCGAACACTGCTGGCCGAAAGCCTGCTGCTTTGTACCGCTGGCGCCGCCATCGGCATATTGAGCGCGCGGCCCATGGTGACCATTCTCGGGCGCTACGCGGCGCGCTTTTCGGTCCGGGCGCTGGATATCACGGTTGATTCCAGCATGCTTTGGGTGGGTGCGCTGCTAGCTCTGATTGCCGCGGTCCTGCTCGCTTTTGTTCCACGCCTTCCCGCGTCCGACGGTTCTAAAGGGCTGAATCTTTCCGGAAGTAGCTTGCGTATTACCGGCAGCACCAGCCGGCGGTTGCGCATCTTTGCGATGACCCAAATCGCGGCGTCGTTCCTGCTGCTGGCCGGAGCTACTACCCTGCTGAATACGCTGCTGGCTTTGCAGTCGGTGGAAACTGGATTCGACACCCGCCGCGTGCTTGCCTTAAATGTGCCGGTCATGTCGTACGGCAAGACCAAGGAGCAGATTACCGGTCTCTATAAGGAATCGATAAGGCGCATCAAAGAACTTCCAGGCGTGGATAACGTGGCCATGGGAATGATGACGCCGTGGCGCGATGCGGGCGCTTTCGGCCCCGGTTTTTCGTTCTCGGCCGATGGGCATGTGCGGGCGTCCGGCGAGGACGATCCGCGCGGCCGCTTCCGGACGGTCTCCCCCGGCTTTTTCGCCTCACTCGGCGTGCCGATGATTGCAGGGCGTGATTTCAATGATGGAGATCGTGGAGGCAAGGATCTGGTCGTGATCGTGAGCCAGAGTTTGGCCCAACGCATGTTTCCCAATCAGAGCGCACTGAATCGCCATGTGTTGTGGACCGATCCGATTATGAAGTTCATCGACGTCAGCACAGCACCGCGCCGCATTATCGGCATCGCGGCCGACGTGGACGATGAGAACATCCAGCCCGGCTCGGCAATGACGATTTACCAGCCTTTTGAACAACAGGAAGTCTGGGGTGGACGCTTGTTCGTACATGCGCATGTCGATCCGCATCCGCTCATCGCTCCGGTCACGCAAATTATTCGCGGCCTATCCGTGGAACAGCCGGTGGAGCACGCGGCGACTCTGGAGGATATACGCGCCGAAGTGCTGACGCCAAATCGCTTGAACGCTTTGGTGTTTGGAGTCTTCGCTTGCGTGGCGCTCGCCATTGCAATTGTCGGAGTCGCCGGTGTTCTGATGTTCTCCGTCAGCGGCCGCACGCGTGAGTTTGGCATTCGCCTTGCCATCGGATCCCAACGTTGGCAACTGCTTGCCTCTGTCATAAAAGACGGCTCGTTGATAGCGGGGGCGGGCATCGTGACTGGGGCGCTTAGCGGCTTCCTGCTGGCGCGTCTGGCGGCAAGCTATCTTAGCGATATTAAGACCCCAGGGTTTGTGCCGGTTGCGGGGGCCGCGCTGGTGCTGTTGATCGCGGCGATTATCGCTTCCGCATTACCGGCTGCGCGCGCAGCGCGTATTGATGTGATGGAGGCGCTCCGGTCTGAGTGATAGCATCGGTGCAAATGCGAGCATTCTTTGTTGCTATCTGCGCCCTGTTTCTCACCTCTTCGTTGCCTGCCGCCGAAAAGGCGCTGCAGATCTTTTTCATTGACGTCGAGGGCGGTCAATCGACGCTCTTCGTCACGCCTGCCGGGCAATCCCTGCTGGTGGATACCGGCTGGGGGTATAACGGATTTCGCGATGCCAATCGGATTGTGGCCGCCGCCAAGTTGGCGAAAATTAAAAAAATCGACTATGTTCTGATCACTCACTACCACTCTGATCACGTGGGAGGGGTGCCGCAGTTGACGCAAAAACTGACGGTGGGCACATTTATCGATCACGGCCCGAACCGTGAGGCGTCGAAGGCTTCGCAAACGCTTTTCTCGGAATACCAGGCCGCGCTTGGAACCTCAAATCACATCCTGGCGAAGCCCGGCGAACACCTCTCGATCAAGGGGATGGACGTCACGCTGGTGAGCGCGGACGGCAATGTGCTGAGCCAGTCGCTGCCGGGCGCGGGCGGCGCGAACCAGTTCTGTTCCGGAATCGCGCAAAAGGCGGACGACCCCAGTGAGAATGCCCGCTCCGTGGGCATGGTCATCGATTTTGGCAAACTGCGCATTGTGGACTTAGGCGACTTGACCTGGAACAAAGAGTTGGCGCTGATGTGTCCGGACAATAAGCTGGGACGCGCGGATTTGTATATCGTGTCGCATCATGGGTTGGACCAGAGCAACAGCCCGGCGCTGGTGCACGCGCTACGGCCGCGTGTGGCGGTGTTCAACAACGGCTCAAAGAAAGGCGCTTCGGCGGCCGCCTGGGACGTCGTCAAGGCTTCGCCCGACCTACAAGATATTTGGCAACTGCACTTTGCCGACGCAAACGGCAGCGAGCATAACACCTCCGATCCGTTTATCGCCAATATCGAGGAAACCGATACCGGTTTTTACTTGAAGGCGACTGTGCACGAAGACGGAAGCTTTGAGGTATTCAATCCGCGTAATAAATTGCAGAAGGCGTATCCGGCTAATTAGCCGAAGAAATCACGCACTTTTTCGAAAACGCTCTTCTCCGTAGGAGCGTTCTCAGTCGGCAGTACGGCGGACAATTGCTCAAACAGTTTGCGCTCGTCGCGCGTGAGCTTCTTGGGGATCTGTACATCCAGATGGACGTAGAGATCTCCGCGCGCACGGCTATTTAACACCGGCACGCCTAAATTCTTCAGCCGGAACTGCGCGCCCGGTTGTGAGCCTTCCGGCACCACAATCTGCTGCATGCCGTCGAAGGTATCAATTTCGATTTCCGCGCCTAAAACAGCCTGCGCGATGTTGATGGGCAGAATGCAGTGCAGGTCGTTTTCCCGGCGCTCAAAGATGGGATGCTCCAGCACCTTAATGACGACATATAAATCTCCCGGCTGGCTGCCGGACGGTCCGGGATTGCCCTCGCCCGAAAGGCGGAGTCGCGTGCCGTTGTCCACGCCCGCTGGAATATTTACTTTGAGCTTCTTATCGACTTTGGTGGCGCCTTCGCCTTTACATTGGGTGCAGGCTTGACGGATCAGCTTGCCTCGGCCGCCGCAACTGGGGCAAGTCTTGCGAATCGAAAGGAAGCTCTGCTGAAAGAGCACTTCACCGCGCCCGTTGCAGACCGTACAGGTGATCAGGCCGCCGTTCGGCTCGCCGCCGGTGCCGTGGCATTTGACGCAAGTTTCTTTGCGCGGAATCAGCAGATCGGCCGATAGACCCTTCATCGAATCGGCAAAGCTGATTTCCAGATCGTAGCGGATGTCTTCGCCGCGCGGGGCGCGGGAACGCCGTCCGCCACGCTGGCCGAACATGTCGCCCAGGCCGAAAAGATCGCCCAGAATATCGCCAAAGTCGGAGAAAGCGCTCTCGTCGAAACCGGGGTGTCCGCCCGCGCCATTGTTAACGCCTTGGTGGCCGTAACGGTCAAAAGCCGCGCGTTTCTGCGGATCGCTCAGCACCGAATAGGCCTCGGCTGCTTCTCTAAACTTCTCTTCGGCTTCCCGGTCGTCCGGATTCCGGTCAGGATGATACTGCAACGCGAGCTTGCGGTAAGACACCTTGAGCGCCGTCTCATCACAATCGCGAGAGACATTCAGAATTTCATAATAATCGCGTTTGGCGACACTCATCTTACTAAACAAACCCTTTCCAGATGGTCTATTGATTAACGGCTACTTTGACCATGGCCGGGCGCAACAAGCGACCTTTAAAGTAGTAGCCACGCTGGTATTCTTCCAGGATAGTCTGATCGGGATGGTCTTTCGTATCAACCATCTCCACGGCGTGATGAATATGCGGATTGAAGAGTTCCGACTCGCCGGCAACCGGCTCCAGACCCAACTTCTTCAAGCTTTCATAGAGCCGCTGATAGATCAGTTCCATGCCCTTTACCAACTCTTTATCGGATGAATCTACCTTCAGCGCGCGCTCAAAATCATCGAGTACCGGCAGCAGCGATTTGACCGTGTCCATGGCCGCAAATTCCAGTAACTCGCCGCGTTCGCGTTCCACGCGCCGCCGGTAATTCTCGAATTCCGCCTGCCGCCGTTGTAGAAGGTCTTGGATCTCCGCTTTTTCCCGGATCAACCGGTCGCGTTCGGCCGTATTTTCCGGCGGGGGGACAGGAATATGGATCTCGCGTTGATCTACGGATTCCGCAGCCGCGCGCGGTTGGCCGTCCTCAGTCACAACAGCATTATTCTCGTTTTCAGCTTGCATTGGGATACACCATTCGGAATCGAGTGGTCACGCGATTCTTAAAAATTTAGCGTAACAGAAGAGTACCTATTTGAAAATCATCGGACGTGGCAGTGCCGCGTCTTATATCCGGTACCAGAATAGATACTAGCCAGCTAGCGCTCACACCTCTATTTTACGCGTGCGTTACCGCGCACATTTTACCGGCGTGCAGCGGCCGCTTGTTTTGCCGTGTCGATAGGCGTCGGGGGCAGGGCCGGGGCCTCTGTCTCGGTTGCCTTGTTCAGGCCCAGCACTTTGCGCAATTCCGTGTCCAGCTTGGCGCGCATGTCGGGGTTATCCTTCATGAACTGCCTGACGTTTTCCCGGCCTTGCCCAATGCGCTCGCCTTTATAGCTGAACCACGAGCCGCTCTTTTCCACGACATTATGCGTGACGCCCATATCCAGCAGGTCGCCTTCGCGCGAAACGCCTTCGCCGTAGATGATGTCAAATTCGGCTTCACGGAATGGAGAGGCGACTTTGTTCTTTACAATCTTGACTTTGGTGCGGTTGCCGGTCACTACGTCGCCATCTTTGATGGCCGCGATCCGGCGAATATCAATGCGCACCGACGAATAGAATTTCAACGCGCGGCCGCCCGTCGTGGTTTCGGGGCTGCCGAACATCACGCCAATTTTTTCGCGGATCTGATTGATAAAAATAAGGCAGGTATTCGATTTCGAAACAATGCCGGTGAGCTTGCGCATGGCCTGCGACATCAGGCGGGCTTGCGCGCCCATGTGCGAATCGCCCATCTCGCCGTCCAGCTCGGCTTTTGGAACCAGGGCCGCCACGGAATCGACCACCAGTACGTCGATAGAGCCTGAAGTGACCAGCGCGGCGGTAATTTCCAGCGCCTGTTCCGCGAAATCCGGCTGCGAAACCAGCAGATTATCGGTATCCACGCCCAGCTTTTTGGCATAGACCGGATCCAGCGCGTGCTCCACATCGATGAACGCCGCCATGCCGCCCATCTTCTGCGCTTCGGCAATTACCTGTAGCGCAATAGTGGTTTTGCCCGATGATTCAGGGCCGAAAATCTCACAGATGCGGCCGCGCGGAAGACCGCCCACGCCCAAAGCGTAATCCACTGAAATAGAACCGGTAGGAATGGCAGCGACCGGAACAATGGCCTCTTTCGCCCCCAGGCGCAAAATGGATCCTTTACCGAATTGCTTTTCGATCTGACCCAGTGTCAGGGTCAAAGTGCGGATGCGTTCTTTTTCGTCCATGGGATTCCTTTCAGGGAACAACTTGTCGCCGGCGGGGGAAGTTCATTCACAGTATATCGTCAAACAGGAACACGCGAACTTGTTTTAGGCGATTTTCCTGCTCAGGAGGAGTTGCGGCCGGCGTAATAACCCTTGCGCGCGTGTACTTCCAGATCTTTGCGATTTTTGATTTTGATCTGTACCTTGTGGAATAGGCCGTCATTGTTCAACGGTTCGGGGCGGTAGAACAGATTATATTGATGCCGCAGCTCGTTGGCGATGTTTTCAAACGACTGATTGAGATCTTTGGCTTCGAATGGAAAAAAGGAGGCGCCGCCGGTTTGATCGGCAAAATAGCGCATGACTTTGTCCCCTTCGGTCTCAATATGGGTGATGTTGGTGGAAATCGTGTAGATGACGGTGTCGGCGCGCTGCGCCATTTCGAGCGCCTGCTCACGGCTGTAACGGCTTTCGTTGTCGTCGCCGTCGCTTAGCATCACCATGGCGCGCCGGAATTTATACATCGGCTGATCCAGCATCAGGCGTTCCTTACAAGCGAAGTAAATCGCGTCGTAAAGCGCGGTACCGCCGCCGGGGCGCAGGCCGCGCACGGCGTTTTCCAGAACGCGCCTGTCGCTGGTCAGGTCGGCCGCGAGTTCCGCCGCGGTGTCAAAGCTGACAACGATGGCCTTGTCTTGCGGGCGCATGACGCCGTTAATGAAATTGGTGGCCGCCTCCTGTTGAAAACGGAAGCGGTCGCGGATGCTGTTGCTGGTGTCGATCAAAATCGCCAGGCGCAGCGGCAGGTCGCTTTCGGAAGTGAACTCTAGAATGGGCTGCGGTTTCTTGTTTTCACTGACTGTGAACTCGTCTTTGGTCAGGTCCGTGACGAAGCGGCCGTGCTTGTCGGTCACGGTGAACAACATGTTGACGCGCGTCACCTGCGCGCGGATAACGCCCGAGTCAGACGGCTCGTTTTGAGGCGCTTGGGGGTTTTGGGCGAGCGATGTGGTCACGGCGCCGGCTAAAGCGAGAGCCGCGAGGGAAAAAACGATTGAGGAACCAGCGAACTTCATCGGGATGCTTTCATACTATATACGTTTTATGCGGATTCACGCAGGCAAGCGAGTACGCCTTCGAGTTCCGGGGTCAGTGGACTTTCTACTTCTATCCAATTGCCGGTTGAAGGCGATTGGAAGCCAATCCGATGGGCATGCAGGAAAAAACGGTCCAACACCGGCAACCCCGCCACGGCAGCCGGAGCGCCGTACAGTTTGTCGCCAAAAACAGGATGGCCAATGCTGGATAAGTGAACGCGGATTTGATGCGTCCTCCCGGTGCCTATCCGGACTTCCAAATAACTCAATTTCTCAAACTGTTCCAAGACGCGGTACTCGGTCAGCGCGTTGCGTCCCGAAGCGATTTTCGTGGTCATGCGGGTGCGCCGGACCGGATCACGCGCAATCGGAGTGGTAAGGCGGCCCTCTTGCTTGCCCATTTTGCCGTGGCACAGTGTCAGGTACACTTTTTCCACCTGGCGATCTTGAAACTGGGTGGCCAGCGATTGATGCGCATGATCAGTACGGGCCACTATCAGGAGACCGCTGGTATCGCGGTCAATGCGGTGTACGATGCCTGGCCGCGTTTCGCCATTCACCGCGGACAAACTTTCCATGTGATGCAGCAGGGCATTGACCAGTGTTCCGCTGGTGTGCCCCGCGCCGGCGTGCACCACCATGCCGGCCGCTTTATCCACCACCACTACGTCCGCATCCTCATAAAGAATCTTGAGCGGCAGATTTTCCGGCGCGGCTTTTAACGGCGGCGGTGCGGCAGGCTCAACGGCGATGCTCTCGCCGCCGCGCAGGAGATGGGAAGAGCGCGCAGCCGCCCCGTCCACTTGTACGCGGTCTTGTTTAATCCAGGATTGCAGGCGGGAGCGGCTGAATTCCGCAAGCCGCTCCGCCAGAAACGCATCCAGGCGTTTTCCAACATCGCCTGGTTCAACAGTCAATATCACTTAAACCAGTGTCACCTAATCCGGACTTTATCCGGGGATCGGATCGGGATACCACTGGTGGAATGGACGGCGCGTGCTTGGTGGACCAACAACAATCTTCTCGAAAAGCGCGAGTTCCTCGCCGACGGATGCAGTGGCGGTCGCCTCGGCGTTGGATCGAGACGCGATCCCCGGCAGTTCGGCTGCGTGCGCTTCGTGCGCGATCGGCTGGCACAGCGGCCAGGGAATGTCGTACGGGAAGTTCTCCGCAAAGCCAAGCGCCGCGATTCCTTTTGGCGTGCATGCGTCAACAACTTCAGCCATTGGGACTTCGAACGTAACGAGTTCCGGACGGGCGTCAGGCAACAAGTCAAAAAGCTTGATAGCCCGTCCGGCATGCCAAGCACGCGCATTCGCTGCGGCTACGTGAATGGTAGCGTTCAGGTAGAGAGCGCCAAATTCGCCTGCGGGGTTCCACCTGCCGCCGCGCTGCTTCGAATATTCTATGTTGGTTGGATCTGTCCACTCAGGCGCGACTACGCGATAGTAAGCGCCGCTGCGGCGAATGGTGCGTATCACTCACATGCCGCCATAGTTGAACAGGCGGCCAAGATACGCATAGATCGGGTCGACGCCGTCGGCGCGAAGCGTTTCCAGAATGGTGCGGTTGCCCAGCCATGCATCCGGCGTGCGCACGATTTCCGGAATGCGAGAGGCGATCACACGCCGCCGAAAGAGTTGTGCGAGATCGTGCAAACGCTCCACCGAGGCGCGCTTGTCGCGGGGCACGCCGCGTGTTTCCCATTCGATCAGTGATTGGGCACGCCTGCCGAGCAGGTCGGCTATCTCTGACTTGGTGAGTCCGAATATCTCCCGAATCTCTTCCAATTCGCTCACGGCTACCTGCATGCCGTAAGCATATCATGCTCATTCGGACCCTAATAGGACCCGAATTTTGAGTTCCCTTTTTCATAACGCAGTTCACCGGCTTCAATGGCAATGGGTAAGCGGTTCTCGGCAGGCGGCAGCGGACAGGTGGCGTAAGGCGTGAAGGTGCAGGGCGGATTGTAGGCGCGATTGAAATCGAGATGCACCACTCCCTTTTCATCGGGCAGCGGCACGTTTAGCATCCGGCCGGCTTGATAAGTTTGGGTTTTGTTGGTGGCATCTTTGAAAAGAAAATAGAGTGTCTTTCCCGTGGCCGTGTCTTCATAAAGAGCGCGCAGATGATATGGCTTGCCCTTCACCGTGAACTCGACAAGGCCGGGGCTCTCTTCCTGGTCGGTTTGCCCCAGGATGTTGAGAATCGGAATCTTTTTTTCGTCCGGGATAAACTTAGCCTCGAAGTTCAGCGCTTCATTGATGGGAAAGTATTTCATCCCTTTGAAATTCACCAGTACCGGGCTGGCGCTGTCTTTCGCGCGAATGGCGTACCGGTCGCCGCGCTTAATGAGGAACAGGGCGACGGTCCCGATCTTTGCTCCGGCCGGAGCTTTCTCATCACCAGAGAGCGTCTTGGTTATGCCG